>CAYSGP010000483.1:0-10047 GCA_964430095.1 uncultured Ignavibacteriaceae bacterium | reverse complement strand
CGAGCAGCTGGTAGTAGAGCTTTATTCAAAATAATTTTAAATTTTTTTTATTTAATTGAAGAGGATTTAAATGAGCGTATCAACCTTAAAGATGCCTGAAGCTGTTGCACTTGATGAGACAAATTATTCAAATAGTTTCGGTAGATTTTTTCTGCAGCCTCTCGAAAGAGGGTATGGAGTAACTTTAGGAAATTCATTGAGGCGTGTTCTTCTCTCTTCATTAACCGGCGCTGCGATTACTTCTGTAAAATTCAGCGGTGTTCTGCACGAGTTTACTACAATCGAAGGAGTTGTCGAGGATGTTTCGGAAATAATCCTGAATCTGAAACAGGTCAGGATGAAGCTCCTTACAAAAAAACCGAATAAAATTGATATCTCCTTTAACGGCGAAGGTGAATGGACTGCAGCCGATATCCAGAAACACAGCAACGAAATTGAAATATTGAACCCGCATCTTCATATCGCTGCTATAAACAAAAATGCAAAATTTGATGTTGAAATCAGGGTCGGCAAAGGAAAAGGATATGTCCCGGCTTCCGAAAATGTATCTCCTGAACATACTATAGGTGTAATTCCTATAGATTCAATTTTTACTCCTATTAGGAATGCTAAATATGAAATAGAAAATGTCAGGATCGGCGACCGGAGCGATTATGAAAAATTAACATTTGAAATTACTACGGACGGCTCAATTACACCTGAAGATGCCTTAACACAAGCAGCGAAAATTCTGAGAGACCATGTTCAGCTTTTTATTAACTTTGATATTCAGCAGGAAGAAGAGCAGGCCGTCAGTCATAAAGACAGCGAAAAAGAAAGAATCAAGAAAATTCTTCTCACCAATGTTGACGATCTTGAATTAAGTGTGAGGTCCCATAATTGCCTGAAAGCCGCAAATATCAAAAACCTGGCGGAACTGGTAAGAAGGGATGAATCGGAGATGCTTAAATTCAGGAACTTCGGGAGAAAATCGCTTGCTGAATTAATGGAAATTGTTGAAAATCTCGGACTCGAATTCGGGATGGATGTAGATAAATATCTGAAGGACGAAGTCGAAGGCCAATAATCTCTAAAAAGGAATCCAAATGAGACATAAAGTTAAAGGCAGAAAATTAAATAGAACTGAAAGCCATCGTGAAGCTTTATTAAATTCTTTGGCGCTTTCTCTTCTAAAACATAAAAGGATAAGAACAACTACAGCCAAAGCAAAAGAAGCAAGAACATTTGTGGAAGGATTATTGACCAAAGCCAAAAAGAATGATCTTCATGTTAAAAGACAGATAATGAGCAGGATACACGACAGAGAAGTTGTTAAAGAATTATTCAGTGAAATTGTTCCGAAGATTTCCGAAAGACCCGGCGGTTATACGCGCGTTGTTAAGCTCGGACGCCGGAAAGGCGATGCGGCAGAGCTGTCTATTCTTGAGCTTGTAGACTACAATGACATAACAACCAAAAAAGCCGAAGAGAGAAAAGAGAAGCGTGAATCTAAACGGGAGGCTAAAAAAGAAGCACGCAAGAGCGGGCAGGCAGAGGAAGCTAAAGTTCTGGAAGAAACAGCAGAAGGGAAAAAAAAGTAACAGTTCGGAAAAACTAAAAATTAAAACCCCGTTAGGCGGGGTTTTTTTATTTTAGCTTTTTTAAAAAATCAAAGAAAGAATTTTTTTCAAATAGCCCCGGACATGCAATCATGCAGACATGCAATCATGCATCGTATAGCAATTCTTATCTATCTTATTTAGATTGTTAATGTTTGAAAAGCAGCAGTTTGTAAAAGCGGTTTATAATCTAAAGGAGCTTCCGGGAGAAAGGCTTCCCGCTCTAATTCTTTGCGGGAGATCTAATGTCGGTAAATCTTCTTTAATTAATTCTCTTTTTAACAGGAAAGATTTAGCGAAAATAAGTTCGACTCCGGGTAAAACCCGATCAATAAATTATTATAAGATAGATGATAAATTCTTTATTGTAGATCTGCCCGGCTACGGATATGCGAAGGTAAGCAAAGAAGAAAGGGAATACTGGGCAAAATTAATAAATGAATATCTTGCATCAGAAAAAAATATTCTCCTTGCAGTTCATCTTGTAGACAGTAAAGTTGGGCTTACTGAATTAGATGTGCAGCTGAATAATTTATTGTTCGAATTGCGGATTCCGTCTCTTGTTCTTCTGACAAAAATAGACAAGCTGAATCGTTCAGGCCAAAAAACTGCTGTGGATATAGTTCAGCGAAAATTTACCGATTTGATTTTTGGAGATAACCTGCTGATTTATTCCGCGACAAAAGGAACCGGAAAAAAAGAGCTTCTTAAAAAACTTTCCTCTGTATTCTATAGTCAATAGAACAATTTCATTAAACTTTTCGGAAAGAGTTGAATAAGTATCCCGGCTGTTATATTATTGTAAGATTAATTTTACTTTTTGGGTAAAATGCACCAAATGGATAAAAGGCAGAAAAGAAGGCTTTTAATATTTTTAGTTGTCCCGCTTTTGGCGGGCATTCTTTTTATTACCGATGATCTTATCACGCGGATAATTATTCTTTCATTAATCCTTATCTACGTAGCCTTTATCATTTTCCTCCGGGATTCTATTCATCTTGATGGTTATTTTTCAAAAGATATAATCGAAGGGGAACCGGAAGACAAGATTGAACCTGAACTTAACAGAAATTATGACGACTCTTTTGAAATAGTCTCGAAGAATAAAAACGTTGAAGTCATTACTGCCGAAAATTATTCGCCTGCATACCGGCATAATAAAACAACTCTCAAGCCTCATGATTTTAAAGAAAAATTTGAAGAAATAGCTAATGAGAAACTTCCGGAAGAAGTCGGACACGATGGACAATTTACTTTTGTGCTTGAGAAAATGCTTACGGTTATCAAGGAATCCTACAACGCCTATACAGCCATTTTTTTCTGGTACAATAAAAAGAAAGAAAAACTGTCGGTCGAAAAGTTTATTACGGATTCAAATGAAATTGTACGCCGGAAGTTTGATCTTGAAGACGATATTTTAGGTAAGATAATCGAAAAAGGGGAACCCGAGCTGCTCAGCCATATTTCCCCCGCTGCCGAAGCCGATGTTATCAGGTATTATAATTCTCCCCAGGGAATAAAAAGTTTTGTCGGCGTTCCGCTCTTCTTTGATAAATCTCTTATCGCTATAATTGCCGTCGATTCTAAGGTTGAAGATGCTTTCGGCATCGAAACAATTTATGCCCTCGGCCGTTTCGTTAGAGTGATCACAATGATCATCTCCATCTTTGAAGAAAAGCATTCAGAATCGGTAACCCAGCAAAGATTGAAAGGCTTTTTAAATCTTGTAAACCCCGATAAAAAATTCGACAACGAAGAAAATCTTGTCGATTCAATCCAGTCTGCAGTGAGCCATCTTGTTCACTGGGATGCATTTGCCTTTGTTTATTATCATCCGTTCGAGCAGAAATTCAAAACAATTAAAATCGTTAATAATACATCTTTAAAATATATCGGTCAGAATTTAGAAATTGAGCTGAATGGAACTCTGACCGGGAAATCGATAATTACAGGTACTCCTGTAAAAATTGATGACACCTCGGTTGGTGAATATAAAAGGTTCTCGAAGCTGGAAGATGTGAGTTTTGACGGTTCTTTCCTGGCTGTTCCGCTGCTGTACGGCAATCAGAATTACGGCGCTATATGCTTTGAAAGCTTAAGAAAAAATGCATATACAAACTCTGATGTACAGTTTATCAAAAGTGCAGCAAATATTTTATCATTCATTATTTATTCATATTCGACCCAAATGCTTTTAAAAAGCTATTTAGCAGTTGATGTGGAAACCCGTGCGCTTAATTCAACTACATTTAAAGAGCGCGTGAGTGTGGATTTATTAAAAGCGGAACAGCTTAAAGTTCCGGGTGCAATTGCATTAATTAGAATAGATAATTTTTTAGAACAAGAATCCCTTTTTGAAGGCAATCCTTTCCCGAAAGTCCTTTCCTCAGTATCGGATTTAATCACCAAAGAAATTACTCCGCTGGCAATTTTCGGCAGGCTGGAAGAAAAAGTATTCGGCGTTTTCTTTTTTAATTTATCCGCTAAAGATGTTTTTATCTGGGCTGAAAAGCTTAGGGTAAAAGTTGCAAGGCAGCCGATTGCAGTTGAGAGCAAGCAGACTACATATACCGTCTCAATCGGTGTTGCTTCAGCTAATAACATGACAGATGTAGATGAAGTAATTTACAACGCCGATCTTGCACTTAAAAAAGCTCTCGAAAGAGGCGGCAACACAGTTAGAAATATTAACTGACTATTTCCTCAACTATTTGCCATTTATTAATCTTGAATAATTTTTTCCTGATTGTTTTGGATGGTATTGGTATTGGAGAACTTCCCGATGCAGCTTTGTACGGCGATGAAGGAAGCAATACTCTCGCCAATATTGCCCAAGCTGTTGGCGATTTAAACCTTCCCCAGCTTCAGCTGCTTGGATTGGGAAATATAGGGCAGATTAAAGGAATAAAAAAAACTGACGCACCGCTGGCTTCTTTTGGAAAAATGAAGGAAGCATCAAAAGGAAAAGATTCAACTACCGGTCATTGGGAACTAGGCGGACTTTATATCGATACCGATTTTTCTTATTTCCCCAATGGATTTCCAAAAAATATAACTGATAATTTTTTAAAATATACGGGCTGTAATGGTTTCCTCGGGAATAAACCGGCATCCGGTACTGAAATTATTAAGGAACTTGGAGATCAGCATGTAAAAACAGGTTTTCCCATCATTTATACTTCCGCAGATTCTGTTTTTCAAATTGCTGCTCATGAACAAGTAATTCCGCTTGCTCTTCTTTATGAGATATGTTCGATTACCAGGGAAAAAGTTTTAGCTTATCCTTTAGTTGTTGGAAGGGTAATTGCAAGACCTTACGTCGGAAGTTCCGGCAGTTATATAAGAACAACAAACCGGAAAGATTATTCAATAGATCCGTTCGGGGAAACTATACTTGATCTGCTGCTAAAAAATAATATTACAACCGTGGCAATCGGAAAAATCAATGATCTGTTTAATTACAAAGGAATAAAAATTCAGGAAGTAACAAAATCAAATAAAGAAGGAATGGAGAAGCTCTTAAAATATACAAAAGCCATATCTAATTCTTTTATCTTTGCCAACTTAGTTGACTTTGATGTCTATTTCGGACACAGGAATGATCCGATAGGATTTGCAAAAGCTTTGAGTGAAGCCGATGATTTTTTTAAAATCTTCATTGAATCGATGGACGAATCGGATGTATTAATCATTACTTCGGATCACGGTAATGATCCTACTACACCAAGCACCGACCACAGCAGGGAGTATGTGCCTCTGCTTTTTTACCGTAAAAACCGGTACGGAAACAATTTGGGAATCAGAGAAACTTTTTCGGATGCTGCAAAAACTGCTGCTGAATTCTTCGGAGTAGAGAATAATTTAAAAGGGAAAAGTTTTCTTCAAACTGAAAAAATTCAGGTAAGTAATTAATAGGGGGATTTGTAACTATTTTTATTTTATTTTATAATTATTGCAAAACAATTTTAACCGTTTTTACTCATTTGCTGATAATCGGATGAAAATGTATACCAAAGCGGATTCTCTTAATAAAAATACCGTTTTGGCTGAATAATTGATAACAAAAAGCAAATAGGAAACAAAACGAGGTCGGTTAGTGCGTATTACTAAGCAGTTTACGAATCGTGAAAGCCAGTCGCTTGATAAGTATTTGCAGGAAATCGGGAAAGTTAGTCTATTAACACCTGATCAGGAAATTGAACTTGCACTTGGAATAAAAAGGGGAGAACAGCGTTCGCTGGAGATTCTAACTAAGGCAAATCTTAGATTTGTTGTGAGCGTAGCAAAGCAATATCAGAACCAGGGTTTATCTCTTGGTGATTTAATAAATGAAGGTAATTTGGGTTTAATAAAGGCCGCAAAAAGGTTTGATGAAACAAGGGGATTTAAATTTATTTCTTATGCAGTCTGGTGGATAAGGCAGTCAATTCTCCAGGCATTGGCTGAACAGTCCAGAATAGTGAGACTGCCTCTGAACAGGGTCGGTGCACTCAATAAAATCGGAAAAGCATACAGCAATCTTGAGCAGGAATTTGAAAGGGAGCCTTCCGCAGATGAATTAGCTCAGGAACTTAAGATGGATGTATCCGAAGTATCCGATGCGATGAAAATTTCCAGCAGGCATGTTTCGATGGATGCCCCCTTCACTTCGGGAGAAGAAAACAGGCTTCTTGATATAATTGAAGACGATCAACAGCCGGCACCTGATGAAATTTTAATGACTGAATCGCTGAAAACAGAAATTGAAAGAGCGCTTGCTACACTCTCGGACAGAGAGGCTGAAGTTATCAGCCTTTATTTCGGTCTAAATAAAGAGCACTCCCTTACCCTGGAAGAAATCGGGGAACGGTTTAACTTAACAAGGGAACGTGTACGGCAGATTAAAGAGAAAGCAATACGAAGGTTAAGACATGCATCAAGAAGCAAGAATCTTCGGGCATATCTAGGCTGATTGATGTCTTTCCCAAAAATCTATATTTTTTTGACAACAGCTTTAATCGGCGCTTTCCTGTTTGCAGGATGCGCTTCTTCCTCGAATACTTCCCGATATAAAAATAAAAATGAGAAAAAACCCCCAACGGATCCTTCTGTTAGATTTACTTCAGAAGAAAGAAAAAATAATTACCCGAAGAGCGAAACAAGAGCAGACACCGTTAAATATGATCTTTTAAATCAGGATGATGAAAAACTCCCTGATGATGAAACTCCTATCGATATTTCAGTATTAAGATCATACTCCGGGAACTCTCCGGGTTCCGAGGGGACAGTAAAAGAAAAGATGCTGATGGAAATTATTAAATATTTAAATACACCATACAAATACGGCGGAAATTCTAAAGAGGGGATCGATTGCTCCGCATTTACTCAAACCATTTTTAATACTGTTTTTTCTTTTCAGCTTCTCCGTTCAGCAAGACAACAATATACGCAGGGCTTAACGATTAATCATAGAGAAAACCTTCAATTCGGAGACCTTATCTTTTTTAATACCCGGAGAAGTGTTAAACCCGGCCATGTAGGAATTTATTTAGGGGAAAATCTTTTTGCTCATGCAAGTTCTTCAAAGGGAGTAATTGTTTCTTCTCTGGATCATGAATATTATTCCCGGACTTTCATGGGCGGAAGGAGAATAGAAAGTCTTTCAACATCCAGGTAATTGAAAATGCATTAATTCCCAAGGTTTCTGCACAAATTTTTATCCGCTCTTTTCCTATCTTTGCTTAAAGCTGCAATTAATTAAAGCAATGCTGAAAAAATATTATCTCAAAAATATAGACTGTGCTTCATGCGCCCAAGACATTGAGAAATCCCTCTCTAATCTGCATTCGGTTAAAGATGTTTTTATCAATGCTGCCGATTCAGTAATGTACCTGGACAGCAATAATATTGAAGAAGTTAAAGATGAAATTATAAAAATAGAGCCTCATGTTTTAATAGAAGATGCTCACTTAGAAAACAAAAAAGGTTCTTCTTCATTGAGTATCAAAAAAGAAATTATCCTTATTACAGTGGTAATTGCATTGTTCATTCTGGGATTATCTCTTGAAGATTATCTTCATGAGAGATCAATGTATTATCTTGAATATTTAATTTTCATCTCTGCATATCTTATCAGCGGATACGAAGTTTTAATCAAAGCCTGCAAAAATATCATTAAAGGAAAATTTTTTGATGAAAATTTTTTAATGTCCATTGCTACCCTCGGAGCCATCGCAATTCATGAGCTTTCAGAAGCTGTTGCAGTGATGCTTTTTTACAATGTGGGAGAATTTATCCAGAAAATATCAGTCGGGCGATCGCGTAATTCCATTAGATCATTGCTGGAAATACGTCCCGATTATGTAAATTTAAAAATCAATGAAAACATTAAAATTGTATCCCCGGAAGCGGTAAGTCCCGGCCAATTAATTATTGTAAAACCGGGAGAAAGAATTCCTCTTGACGGCCTTGTCATTGATGGAAATTCTTATGCTGATACTTATGCCCTTACCGGTGAAACAGTTCCGAGAAGCATAAAAAAAAATGATCATGTTTTGGCCGGAATGATAAATAAATCGGGTATGCTCACTGTAATAACGGAAAAAACTTTCGGAGAGTCATCAATATCTAAAATGCTTGAACTTGTTGAAAAAGCTAGTGCTAAAAAATCCCAGACTGAAAAATTCATCACAACATTTGCCAGGTTTTATACCCCGATTGTAGTTATCCTTGCAATTTCCATTGCACTTTTTCCGCCTCTTTTTTTTGCTTCCCAGACTTACTCTGATTGGATTTACAGAGCACTTGTAATTTTAGTGATTTCTTGCCCCTGTGCACTGGTAATCAGCATTCCTCTGGGATATTTCGGAGGAATAGGAAGAGCTTCCAGGGAGGGAGTGCTTATAAAAGGATCAAACTATCTTGATGCATTAACAAAAGTTAAAATAGCAGTATTCGACAAGACCGGAACCCTAACAAAAGGCGTTTTTAAAGTTTCGGAAGTTACAAGCTCAAATGGAATAAATAAAGAAGATCTTTTAAAATATGCGGCTTTAGCCGAATCACAGTCAAATCATCCTATTGCCGATTCAATCAGAAAAGCTTATGGAAATAAAATTGATTCTTCAATAATTAGGAAATACGAAGAAATATCAGGCCAGGGAGTGAAGGTAATTACAGAAAATGAAACTATTATTGCAGGTAATGATCTGATGCTGCATAAAGAAAATATAATGCACGATCTCTGCAGAGTTGAGGGAACCGTCGTTCATATAGCTGTTGATAATAAGTATTCCGGCTATATTACTATTTCTGATGAATTGAAAGATGATTCTATCGAGACAATAAATTCTTTGAAAAAACTCGGTGTGCAAAAAACAATAATGCTTACCGGAGATAATAATTATTCTGCCGGTATTTTCGCTGAAAAATTAGGTATTGATGCTTACTATGCTGAGCTTCTTCCTGAGGACAAAGTTAAATATTTAGAAAAAATAATTGAACAATCATCCGGAGAAGGAAGAATAGCATTTGTTGGAGACGGAATAAATGATGCGCCTGTAATTGCCCGAGCGGATATAGGAATTGCAATGGGGGGACTAGGATCTGATGCAGCTGTTGAGGCAGCGGATGTTGTGATTATGGAGGATCATCCTTCCAAGGTTCCGGCAGCAATTCAGATTGCCAAGAGAACCAGAGCTATTGTATGGCAGAATATATTTTTTGCAATTGGTGTTAAACTATTTTTTATCTGCCTCGGCGGATTGGGGATTGCTTCAATGTGGGAGGCGGTATTTGCCGATATGGGTGTTGCCTTGATAGCTATTCTGAATGCTGCAAGAATGCTGAGAGAATAAAAAAAGCTGCTCATTACTGAACAGCTCTTTGAATAATTTAATTATTTCAGGATAAACTCCTTTGCATACTGCTTATTGCCCATTGCCTACTGAAGACTGCTGACTGAAGACTTTTTTTTAGCTGCATCCTGTAGTAGATCCGCAGGTCATGCATTTCAAGCAAGTGCCGTTTCTTACCATCGTTAAGCTCTGGCATTCGGGACAGATGTCTCCTGTATAACCGGCTTCAATTGCTTTTTTTACCTTTGCATGTTTTCCATTTCCATGATCTGTATATCCGGGTTCTTTTTCCTTTTCCGGATCAACTATTCTTTCGCTTACTACTTCTTCACTTTCAAATTCAGGCTCTATAAATTTTGTTACAATTCCTCTGGGAGTTTTTATATCTATTTCCCCCGGCTGCGCATGCACAAGATCATTTCTGCCCATATAAGTAACCGCAAGCTCTCTGAAAATATAATCAATAACCGAGGTTGCCATTTTAATTTTATCGTTGCCGGTTACAATTCCGCTTGGTTCAAATCTAGTGAATACGAATGCATCTACAAATTCTTCCAGCGGAACGCCGTGCTGCAGACCTAATGAAATTGCGATTGCAAAGCAGTTTAGCAGGC
>CAYSGP010000482.1:0-10988 GCA_964430095.1 uncultured Ignavibacteriaceae bacterium | reverse complement strand
GAGCCGAAGAATATAACTGCCGAACAGAAATTGCATGTTGCTTTCATATTCTTCACTTGCAAGTATTACATAAATGTAACCCATTAGTTTTTTGTCTTCAAAAACAGGAGCTGCTGAAAAAACTTTTTCAACTTCGGGTTTTTTAGGATCAACTCCCAGAACAAACTCTTCTCCATTTGTTTCAATAAATTCTTTAACGTACTCAAGAGGAACATTTTTAGTCTTAATGGTTTTATTAGGGGCATAAAATGTTAAAATATTTCCTTCAGTATCAAGAAGATAAACTTCAATACTTGGATTTATAATCATTACATCATGAAAAACATTTTTAAGTATCTGTTCATTTGCTTTACCATTAATAAAGCATTGATTTTCTGCTGCAATATGAGGGGCCACATCTGCATTAAGCTTTTGGTTTGCTTCCTGGAAGTACATCTCAGCGGTAAATATGGAAATGTAAAGATACACAGCTGATAGTATAATAAGTATCAGTAAAAATGTTATCCCGATCTTCCAATAAATGCTATTGAAAAATTTGTTTTTCTTTTTCATTAATTAACTTGGAAAATTTTCAAGATCATTAAATCTGTATCCTACCCCCCATGAAGTTAAAATGTAATTTGGATTTGATAAATTTTTTTCAATCTTACTTCTTAAACGATTAATATGAGAGTTAACAGTATGTTCATAACCATTGTACTGGTAACCCCACAAAATATTCAGAAGCTGTTCACGTGTATAGGTTCGTCCGGGGTGAGATGCCAGGAGATGAAGGAGGTCGAATTCCTTAGGAGTCAGCTCAATTCTTTTATTATTAAGCAGCACTCTTCTTTTAGATACTTCAATTATTAAATCTCCTATTACAATATCTCCCTGTTCTCCTGTTTCCTTCTGCAAAATTTCCACCCTTCTTAATATTGCTTTAACCCTAGCAATAAACTCCCTGACTCCGAAGGGCTTTGTAAGGTAATCATCCGCTCCGAATTCTAATCCCAATACTTTATCCAGCTCTTCCGATTTAGCAGTCAGCATTAATATGGGTGTATAATTTTCTCTCGAACGGATCTGCCGGCAAATTTCCAGTCCGTCTATTTTCGGGAGCATTAAATCAAGAACAATTAAATCATATGTACCGTTCAAGGCATTGTTCAGCCCGGTTTCACCATCGAAAGCATTTGTAACTATACAGCCTAAATCTTTTAAATGAATTTGAACCAAATCGGATATGTTTTTATCATCCTCAATTACTAGCACATTTTTCATCTGGAAATTTTCCTTTTTTTATTATCAACTTACAAACGGATTATCACGGAAAAATCACGGATTCTGCAATAATAATTAAAATGAAGTAATAAATGCCGAAGCAGGTCTTTGAAACTCTTGATTAAGTGCATAATAATTTTTGATTTAAAGCACCTAGACTACTATTCCCTGTGTAAAAGCTTTTCTTTTTTTACTATATATGATAAAATCCAACTGAAAAAATTTAATTATTTTTAAGAAAAACAGCGAAAAATATTTATGCCTGAACTACCTGATGTAGAAGTATTCAGAAGATATTTCAATAAAACTTCTTTAAATAAAGAGATAATAAAAGCAGAAGCTTCAAAATCAAGAGTCATAAAAGGAATTTCACCCCAAACCCTGCAGGCAAAGCTTAAAGGAAATTCTTTTAAATCAGCCGACAGGCACGGCAAGTACTTAATTGCTTCAACTTCCGGAAATAAATTTCTAATAATGCATTTCGGAATGACAGGTTCTCTCAGTTATTTTAATAATTCCGGTGAGCCGATGAAACATATTCACCTGCTTCTTGAGTTTGATAATAATTATAAACTGGCTTACAGGGATCCTAGGAAATTTGGAGCGATTTATTTTGAGGAAAGTAAAGAAGATTTTTTAAAACGAAAAAATTTAGGCTCTGATCCGATGAAAGGAAATTACAGCTTATCCAGATTTAAAGTAGCAGCTGAAGGGAAAAAGGAAACACTGAAAGCTTTCCTGATGGATCAAACAATCCTCGCAGGAATAGGAAATATATATTCCGATGAGATTCTGTTTGATGCAGGGATCCACCCTGAAAAGCCGGTCAATAAACTAAGCAAAAATAAGCTTGAGGAATTATTTTCTTCAATGAAGAAAATCTTAAAAGCTGCTATAAAATATGGAGCAGACACTGCTAATTTTCCGGATGATTATCTTTTAAAGCATAGGAAAAAGAATGCGGAATGCCCTAAATGCGGAGGCAAAATAAGAATGAAAACGATTGCAGGGCGTTCATGTTACTTTTGCCAAAACCATCAGAAATAGTTTATTCCCTTGTTTATTCATATCATCGGGTTCCAAATCTCAGTCATAAAATCTACTTTAATTTTTTCTTTATTATTCTAAAATTAGAATATGAAATTCGGCAGGATCTATTTTAAAACAACAAATGAAAATAAGCTTTTTTTTCCTGATGAAGGAATTACTAAAGGAGATATTTTAAATTATTATAGGAAGATTGCCGGATTAATGGTACCCCATTTAAAAGACAGGCCTTTAACTATGCTGCGCTACCCGGATGGAATTACCGGCGAAAGTTTTTTTCAAAAGCAGGCTTCGCACTATTTTCCGGGCTGGATAAAAAAGGTCCGCATTAAAAAAGAAGGAGGAACTGTAAATCATGTGGTCTGCAATAATGCCCCGACTTTAGTTTACCTTGCAAACCAGGCTTGCCTCACACCGCATATATGGCTAAGCAAAACAGATAAAATTAATTATCCGGACAGAATGATTTTCGATCTAGATCCTTCCGATGATGATTTTAATAAAGTTAAGCAGACAGCCCGGCATTTGCTGAATTTCCTTACTCAAGAACTAAAGCTGAATGTATTTTTAATGACAACGGGCTCAAGGGGGATTCATTTAATAGTACCGCTCTTTAGGAACAGAAGTTTCGATGAAGTGAGATCGTTTGCACAAAATGCTGCAAAAGTTATTGCACAAAAATACCCGGAGCTGATTACAACGGAAGTTAGAAAAGAGAAAAGGGGAAGCAGGGTTTTCATAGATACGGCACGAAATGCCTACGCCCAGACGGCAGTAGCCCCGTATGCAGTAAGAGCATTAAACGGTGCGCCTGTTGCAGCTCCATTCGAGTACAATAAATTATCCGACAAAGATTTTAATCCCCGGCAATACAATATAAAAAATATTTTTCAAAAGACTGGAAGCGGACTTAATCCCTGGAAAGATATAGGCAGGAAGAAAAATTCATTATATAAAGCGGAAAACCTTTTGGAAAAATTGCTTGAAAAATGAAGAGAATTAGTGTAGTTTTTTTTCTTACTTAAGAGTTCAGTCTTCTTCTGAGAAAGCAAAATAAATCAATAAATTATCTGCACCATCCATAACGTGAAAAATGATTGATTTCTGCGTCCTTTACTTCCAGCGTCTTTGCCGAAATGTCGACAGTCATGCTTTTATATATTATAGGTTCAAAAGTACCGTTCGGATTGATGTAAACAAATTCTACTTTTTTAAGATCTATTCCGCTGAGATCGATGCCTTCAAATTTTAAATCGAGATCTGCAGGCCTGCTGAAAACCGATGGAGGATCGAAGCTGATTGTACCTTTTACATCATCAATCATCATTTTAATTAATTTGATTCCTGTAAAAGCACCTGGTTTAAATTTAATCCTGGCAAAAATTTTCACTGTTTCCGCATTAGCCTTATATTGTCTATTAATTATAACGTCACCGCCTTTATATCCATTAATATAATTCGAAGCAGAAAAGACAGCTTCAACTTGTTCCCCGGAAGACCCAGGCAGATTAATTAAGGCCCGATCATCAATTCCCGCCGGTACTGAATTTTCAAGAGGATTTTCTTTTGTACATCCCGATAAAACCATAACGAAAATTATTATGCTGGCGAGATAAATTTTAATCATCCTTCAAATCTCCACTTTTCCTTATTTGGTACTACCTGTTCAAACACTATTCCATTTTTTGCTCAAAATTCCTCTCTTTTTAAGCTTAAGAAATTTGTTCAATTTGCATTTTTTATTCCCATAATATCAAAACTTTCCAACAACGGTTAAAAAAACATAATTTAATGCTGGAGTGCTTTGAGAAAATGTACCAAATAGCAACAATTAAGAATCGATTGAAAATTGCACAAAAATGGGTTTAGGTTAGTAAGGAGTTCATTAATCCGGTGATATAAGAAATCTCATCTTTATTAATTGTATGAGGCATATTTTTGTAGATTCTTTTTTCCACATTCCCCTTAAGCTTTATAAAAATTTCAGCCGAATGTGATACTCTGTCCAGCGGGATATGCGGATCTACATCGCTGCAGCCTAAAAAAACAGGAGTATGATCCAAATTTCCGGAATATTTTTCATCTATAATTTTTTGACCGATTAATCCGCCGCTTAGTCCGATTATTCCTCCGTATCTCGCCGGATTTCTGGCAGAAAATTCTAAGGTAAGGCAGGCCCCCTGGGAAAATCCCAGCAGCATAATTTTTTCACTAGGGATTCCTTTTTCATTTAATTCCAAAATGACACTTTCAATTTTTTTTAATCCCGAAGTTATGCCGGGTTCATTTTGTTCAATAGGATAGAGAAAACTATAGGGATACCAAGTATTATTGTTTGCCTGCGGAGCCGCAAAGATAAAACCTTCACTCGGGAGTTCTTCGGTAAGTGTTAATATTTCCTCGGCGCCGGAACCTCTGCCATGCATCATTATAACTGCGGCTTTAGCTTTTGCTTCGCCCGATAATAAAACCGGAGTGTCTTTATGCGGATCGCCGGCGGTCATAACTAATTCCATTTATCTTTTTTAAATAAAGCGCTAAAAAGATTGAGGATTAAAAAAAGTTCATAAAAGAACTGAAGATAAATAATCTGAAGAGGTCTGAATCCATATCCGAATTTTTTTTGAAACATTAAAACTAAAAATAAGTCGGAGAAGATTTTAATTAAAAAAAGCAGAAAAAATATTGGATTCACAATTGAGATCAGAGGAGACAGTAGAAAAAAAATATTGCTTAAATGCCAAAAAGAAAGGAGAATCTGGTGCAGAGGCAGGTAATAGAAAGAAGTCTTGGTATGTCTTGATTTTTGCCTCATGTAATCTTTCAGATTTTTTTTTGTATAAGAAAATACTTTCGATCCCTCAAAAGGAACAGTTCCGATCTTTAATTTATTTTTTAATGCTTCTCTTAAAAGAAGATCATCATCCCCGCTTAGTGTCTGCCGTGTGTTAAAATAACCATTCAGCGAAATAAAAGAACTTTTCCTGAATCCGAAATTTCTGGCAGAAGCAGAGTACGGAATTCCCATACCGGCAGCTGCAAAAGTGATTAAAGAGCCTCTCATATTCTCAAAGCAGCTTATTTTATTAATAATATTTCCATCCGGGATAAACGGAGCGATTCCAAAAAGGAAATTATAACCTTCGGAAAATTTTGCGGAATATTTATTTACCCAATCTCTTTCAGGAATACAATCGGCATCGGTTATTAAAATATATTCATTGCTGGTTTTCGAGAGCGCATAATTGAGCACTCCTTTTTTGCCCGGAAGCTTTTTTTCAGCTGCCTTTAAAACTTTAATATGAGGAAAAGGTTCGGCTGTTTTCAAAGCAGAATAATAAGTGTTATCGGCTGAATTATCATCTGCAATTATTATTTCGGTTTTATCTGCTGGATAATTAAGCTTTGCTAAAGATTTGATTAAATCAGGAATTTTTAATTCTTCGTTTTTTGCGGCAATCAGTATTGAAAATTTTTCTTCAAATGAAGGCTGATAAATTTTTTCACATCCTGAAAAATTTTTATGAACAAAGTAAGCAATTAGTAAACAGCTTAGAATAAATAAAATTGCCGCCAGGGAAATAAAATAAAACATTAATAATAATCGAATGAGTTAACGTGAATCTATTCAAGCAAAATTAATAATCACGAAGTTGTTTTTACGCTTTGACTTTTGGACTGGAATTCGATTTACTGAGCTCTAACGGAAGGCTTACTTTTGGCAGTGCCTTCTCAATTTCTTCTCTGCGGCTTTCAAGCCACGGCGGCAGCTTTAGAGCCGTCCCCAGATTTTCTTTTGATTCATCGGTCATAAATCCCGGGGGATCTGTAGCTATTTCAAATAAGATGTTTCCCGGTTCCTTAAAGTAAATTGAATGGAAATAGTTCCTGTCGATTACCGGCGTAACATTGTAGCTTTCATCAATTAATTTTGCCTGGAAGGCAACCTGGACTTCGTCATCTTTTGCTCTCCACGCGACATGATGTACTACACCAACACCCATCCTGCCCGGCAACATATTAGGATTCACGAGGATGTCTACATAAGTACCTGGACCGCCGGAACCACTTTCAATTCTGAAACGGTTATCCTCCTCGGAAACCTTTCTAAAACCGAGAATGGGAATCATCAATTCCAGTGTGCGGTTTGATCTTTCTTCGTAAAGCGTTACGCTGTGAAATCCTCTTATGGAAAAATTTTTGGGAATATCGCTGTTTTCAAACTGATGCCTGTTATCGCGCAAAGAAGTAATCAGTTCTAATTCAATGCCGTCCGGATCTTCAAATAAAATTACATCATCATTGAATCTTTTAAAAGGACCTGTGTACTTAATATTCAGCTTATGAAATCTTTCAATCCAGAATTCCATTGCTTGAGGAGGAATTGAAAAGGAAATTGTTGTTAACTGGCCGACTCCTTTTTTCCCCTTAGATGCCTCTGCTGTCCAGGGGAAAAAAGTTAAAATTGTTCCGGGATTCCCGGTCTCATTTCCAAAATAAAAGTGGTAAGTGTGAGGGTCATCGAAATTGACGGTTTTTTTTATAAATTTTAAACCAAGGACACCTGAATAAAAATTCAGGTTCTGCTGGGGATCTCCAGCAATAGCTGTTACATGATGAATGCCGCGCACTTCAGGTTTTAGCATACTGTTTTTTTTGAGTTTTACCCGAATTCCTTTAACCTAAAATAATAAAAAATCTCAACTAGTACAGGTTACTTCAAATTTAAAGTGATGCTGGTTCTCAGGCATGTGAAAGGAGGGCTGAATCGCAGATATAAATTATGCAGGTTTACATTACTTGTATTACTTGTACTACTTAATTATTTCAGATATCTGTTTGAATTCATCCGTTCCGGGTATATTCAAAAGTTCAAATAATATTGCTTCCGCAGTGGTAATTTCGGCTCCGTGATGCCTCATCCTGTCGAGTGCAAACTTGTAATCAGTTTCCCTGCGCGACGAACAGGAATCGGCTGCTACATTTACCTGGAAATCATTTGCAAGCAGATCTAGTACGCTCTGCTGCACACAAACATGAGATTCAATCCCGGCAACCACAACCTGCGTTACATTATTGTCTTTTAGCCTTGTAATGAATCCTTCCGCACCGTAACAGCTGAAGCTCATTTTTTGAATCGGGCTTAATCCTTCCAGCTCTTTGAGCAGGGATGCAGCAGTGGATCCCAATCCTTTCGGATACTGCTCCGTATAAAAAATAGGGATATTCAGGATCTTAAAGCCTTTAATTAATTTCAGGGAATTTTCTACTACCTGGTCTTTGTAACTCATTACATTTAAAATTTTTTCCTGAATGTCAATCAGCAGAAGAGCGGATGAATCCCGGTTCAACAGCTTTTCATTTTTCTTGAGTGTAGTGCTCATTTTTGCTTCCCTCCATATAATGAATTAATTTGTATTCTTCTAACCGGATTTTTTTTAATCAGGTTAAGGACAATTAATAAATAGGATCCATTCCGTATTTTCCGCAGGCGTACATCATCAGCAGTGATGCAAGATCAATAAGCGCCTTCTTCTGATCCTCAATATAAATTACAAGATCATAAACTTCGGCAACAAACTGCAGATTTTTTAAGATTCTTCCAAGCTCCTTATAAGAAGGCAGTCCATGCCAATGGGCAACTTGTCTTACCAGCAGATTCTCATACCTTCTTAAAAATTCATTAAAAGAAATTGTTTTTTTTGAAAGCGGAGTTCTCGGACGGCAGATGTTAATCAGGTCATTAAAATAAGTATCCCACTTTTCTGCCAGTTCTTTATTCCGGTTACGCATTACATACCTGGCTTTTTCCAGAGAGAATTTCGCCTTTGTTGCCGGTTTAAATTTTGAACTTAACGCATATCCGTCGTAACTGACATAACCGGTATCATCATCTACATATTTCCATCTTTTAGCAAGCTGCTTTGCTGTATAGATTACAATTACTTTATCCTTGCCGCTGTCGACAACTATAAATTTATTCTGCTGCTCATTGATTACCGTAAACCAGTGCTCCCAGTTATCTACACTTAGGATGCACGGATTTCCCCCTTTTAAATTTGTAATCAAAGCTTTGATTGCATCTTCCGGGGTTTCCCTCCGGAAGTATTTCATTTTGCAGTTATAATATTTAGCTGCTTTTGCCAGACCAATTTCATCAGTTCCATACCACCAGGTGCTTCCTGCTCTCTTACCTATTTCCCTTTCATTTTCAAAACGCCCTAACATTACAAGTCCGTACTTCAATGCAAATGGTCCGCACTGGTATTTATAAGGCTGGGGATAAAAGCTCATAATTCCAAGAATTTTTGTAAACAATTTAAGTATTGAAAAGAATTAAATCATCATCAATAATTTTGCAGAAAAGGCTTTTTTCATTATTTTGAACATTGATGATGAAAAAATTGAAAATTGCAATAATTTATAATGAGCCGAATCCTCAATTGTTTCGAGAAGCGGTTCAAAAAAAAGAAAATAAAAAAAATCCTCCTTCAAATGGGCCTAATAAGCTCACGGCTATTGAAGAATATGAAGTTATCCAAAAAGCGCTTGCTGATGAAGGATTTGATCCATACCTGCTGAACATATCTGATGATATTCAATTTATTATTAAAGATGCAAAAAAAAATAAACCCGATGTAATATTCAATTTTGTCGAGATCTATAAAGAAAACCCCCGTCTGGAAATGAATGTTGTAGGTGTATTGGAACTCCTTAAAATTCCTTATACAGGCGCTCCCCCGCTTGCACTGGCAAACTGCCAGAATAAAGAACTCTCAAAAAAGCTTCTGCATAATGCCGGTATTAAAACTCCCGACTTTGTTTTGTTTGAAGAGCAGGAAACCAGATACAAGCACAATCTTAATTATCCGGTCATAGTAAAACCTGCATTTGAAGATGCAAGCGTCGGGATTGAGAATAATTCCGTAGTAAGAAACAACAAGGAGCTGAAAAATAGAATTGAATATATTTTCCTCCAGTTATCTCAGCCCTGCTTAGTGGAAGAATATATTGAAGGAAGAGAGTTGAATGCAGCGGTTATCGGAGACAAAAATCCTAAAGCTATGCCGATTAGTGAAATAGATTTTTCCGAAATGCCCGAATATCTTCACAATATCGTTTCTTTCCAGGCAAAATGGGATCCTACGCATGAGTCCTATCAGAAAACAATCCCCGTCTGCCCGGCGAAATTACCGAAAGAAACAGAGGCTGCGGTAAATGAAATCAGCCTCAAAGCTTTTAAAATTATGGGCTGCAGAGATTATGCACGTGTGGATATCCGGCTCTCAGATGAAAATGAATTATATGTCCTTGAGGTAAATCCAAATCCCGATCTGAGCCAATGCTCCGGATTTATGCGCTCTGCAGCAGCTTTTGGATTATCATATTCACAAACCTTGAAAAAAATTGTTGAATTGGCCTGGGAAAGAAGAATCGGCGATTAATTTAAACTTTATTTAATGCAGCACTTATATTCTTTCCAAAATCGAAATTACATCCATCAGATTTGCTGCTTCGAAATCCGGTTTTTTAAACTTACTTTTTAATGGAAATTTAGTCTTCCCTGTATAAACCAAAATTCCTTTGCCGCCTATTTCACCGACAGGATAAATGTCATTTTCGATATCATCTCCGATCATAAAAAATTCTTCTCCTTCATCTACTCCCAGCTTTTCAAGAGCGGTTTTAAAATATACTTGGGAAGGTTTTCCGATTAATAACGCTTCTTTTGATGAGGAATATTCAATAGCAGAGACAAATGCTCCTGCATCAAGGGAAAGATTTTTTCCGTCCGGTTTCCAGAATTTATTTTTGTGCATTGCTATCAGATCCGATCCATTAAATACCTTAAGGAATATCTCATTCATAACCTGGTAGTTCCATCTATCGCCAAGATCTCCGATTATTACGGCCTGCGGTTTTTGGTCATTAATTAAATCATGGAAAACTTCTTTTACGGAATCAATGCAGTAAACAGAAACTCTTTTGTAATTTTTTTTTACGAATTCATATGAGGCATCGACAGTGGTTATCGCAGAAATATTAGTTTCAGCCGAATTGGTTTTAATAAACTCAGTTATTTCTTTACCCGTTTTTAAACTGGAATTGCTTAAAATAAGAGCCGGGACTTTAGAATAATCTAAAAATCTTAAAAATTCCGCAGCATCCGGGGCAAGCATATCTCCGATTTTTAGGACTCCGTCGAAATCAATTAAAACCGAAGGATGTTTTTGAGGCATGTCACTGGTAAAAAAATCCGGCCTTCATCGGGAAGACCGGTTAAAAAAAAAGATTTGGTTTATATTTTTACAAGTTCGGGGATTCTTGCTTTTAGAATTTCGAATACTCCGAACAATAAGCCTACAAAAAATAAATCTCCAAGAAGCGTGTAAGAAAAGAAAGGAATAGCTGCAATATAACACTCCGCTAATCCTATCAGATTCATTGGATACATATTGTAAGACATCCATACGGCAAAATTTGTAACTGCAAAAAATAATACCGATGATGCGATCGAAGCTAAAATAATATTCTTAACTTTTCTTCTTTCTCTTAAACTGAATCCGATTAAGACTATCAAAACAAAGCTCAGATAAACTGCCCAGACAGTGGAATGGAGAGGCATGAAAAGATCTGAAAGAATCATCGCGGCAAAAGGAACGATGAATGAAAGTTTC
>CAYSGP010000481.1:0-3019 GCA_964430095.1 uncultured Ignavibacteriaceae bacterium | reverse complement strand
GAAATGGATTGATATTTTTTCAGGAATAATTTCCGCTCCGCTTTGTCCAGCCGCACTTAAAATTCTGCCCCAATTAGCATCCTCACCGTAAATGGCTGTTTTAACTAACGCCGAATTTGCAATAGATTTCCCGACAAGGTTTGCGTCTAATTTAGATTTAGCATTTTTTACAGATATCTTTACGAGCTTTGTTGCTCCTTCACCGTCTGCAACTATTGATTTTGCCATCTCGAGACATAAATCATTCAGTGAATTCCTGAATAATTGGAAATCAATAGTATTCTCCAGAATTTCAATGTTTGATCTTCCGTTTGCGAGAATAACAACCATATCATTTGTGCTGCATTCACCGTCGACCGATATTTTATTGAAAGATTCGTTTACGGCTTCTGTTAATAATCTTTGAAGAAGCGAGGTATCAATAATTGCATCGGTGGTTATGAAGCCGAGCATTGTCGCCATATTCGGGGCAATCATGCCGCTTCCTTTACAGATTCCGCCGAGTGTAATATCACCTGAGCCCAGCATTGTTTTGACGGCAAAAGATTTTATCCGGGTATCTGTTGTTAATATCGCTTCGGCAGCATCCAGGCCCCCGCATTCGGATAATTGCTTTACAATTTTTCCGATTCCCGATTTCAGCTTCTCCATCGGAAGCTTCTTGCCGATAACCCCGGTAGAGCTGATTAATATTTCTTCCGGATTAATATTCAATTTTTGGCTGAGCAGCTTCTGCGATTCAAGAGCATCGTTATATCCCTGATCGCCTGTGCATGCATTTGCATTGCCGGAATTAACAAGGACAGCTTTAATCTTTTTACCCTGCTTAATTATATCCTGACTGATTAAAAGGGGCGGTGCTTTAACTTTATTCAGGGTAAATGTGCCTGCGGCGGTGCATAATTCTTCCGAATAAATCAATGCCAAATCTTTTTTCTTCTTTTTTATTCCGCAGAAAATTCCTGCAGCCTTGAAACCAGGCGTGCTGGTTACCGATCCGTTTTCAATAAACTTCTGCATATTTCACACCCTGCTGAAAAATTCCAAGACTTTCATCCCAGCCATATAGTTTATTCAGATTCTGAATTGCCTGACCGGATGCTCCTTTTATCAAATTATCTATAGCTGAGACAACAATAACCGTTTTTGCTTCTGCGGAAATATGAATGTCGCAGAAATTAGAATTGATTACCCATGTTAAATTCGGAGGAGTTTCTCTTAATCTTACAAAGAAAGAATTTTTATAAAATTCTTTAAAAGTATTGATAATCTCTTCCTTATCGATTTTATTCTTTAAATGAATAAAAGATGTAGAGTAAATTCCGACTGAAACAGGAAGAAGATGAGTTGCGAATGAAAAAGGAGCATCAAATCCGTTTTCATTAAGTACCTGCTCAATCTCAGGCTGATGCCTGTGTTTGTTTAAATTGTAAGCAGAGACGTTGCCGTCCATTTCAGACATCATCAGCTCGGTCTTCGGAGTTTTACCCGCACCGCTTGTGCCTGAGTATGCCGAAACGCTTACGCTTAAAATATTGCTGCCGAAATTTTTGATTATAGGAAGTAAACCCAGCAATGAAGCAGTAGGGTAGCAGCCAGGATTAGCAATTAAATATTTATTGTTATAATCTGTCTTATGATAATCCGCCAGTCCGTAAACTTTTTCATTTAACAGCCAGGAAGAAGTATGTTCCTTGTTATACCATTTGAAATATTCATTCCCTGAATTAAATCTGTAATCGCCGCCGAGATCAATTATCTTTTTTCCTTTCTGAAAAAGAATAGGAGCAAACTTTAACGCTTCGCCGTGAGGCAATGCAATGAAGTAGGCATCATGTTCAAATGAAAGATTGTCTGCGGATTCTACAATAGAATCATTTGTTAAATTTTGAAGATCAGGGAAGAGTTCCAGTAAATTTTGTCCTGCAGTGGTAAATCCGTAAACTTTAAATTCTTTAATATAAGGGTGCCCGCTGCAGAACTGCACAAGTTTTTTCCCGGTATATCCGCTTCCTCCTATAATTCCGATTGAGATCATGATTAAAATTTCCTTTCTGCCGAAGCCCGCCGCCTCGATGAGGTTAAAAAATCATTATTTAAAAAAGAGAAAAGATTTTATTTACCCCTAACGGGGACGACGTGAATCTAGTCTGTTACCCGGCAGACATAAATGCGATAACTGAAAAACATCAGTCTGAAGTGAAATATTTAAAGAGAAACTTTTCATTGCGGTGAAAAAATACGAGATGAGAAATTGTTTGTCAATAGGTAAAGTGAATAAAATTACACAAATATATACTTTTAGAGTAATTTATCTATTATTAATGAATAATTATTCATAATGATAAATAATAATTCAAAAAATTTTTCATGACTTATTACGTAAAGGAAGAATAAAGGAAGATATTATATAAGAAAGGATTACTTTCAGATGATAAAATTAATTAACAGCAGCTTTCAAACAGCAGTTAATTTATATAAAACAAAGTTCAGCAGGGCAAAGGCTGCAATTACCATGAATATCAAAGTTAAATTCAGTGCTCTTTTTTTATTCCTGATTATTTCACATCCAGCCGGCGAATTAACGTCTGGACTAATTAAGTTTATTAATGAAAATTTTTTGAGGAAGTATTTATTATTTATTTTAAGAAAAATTTATACTTTTAAAATATTAATTGTTCAAAGAGAATTTTTTCAAGCGGGCATATTTTTTGAATTTTCTGTAAACCAAAATCATCCTTCGGATATTAAGCAGCATTACCGAGAGCATGACAAAGAAGACTATGCAGAATATTTCGGAACTTTTATAATAGTATAAAGCTATCACCATAAAGATTATTGAAAAGGACTGGAGTATTACTAAAGTTCTTTTATAATTTATATGGCTATTCAAAATTATGTGGTGGATATGAGAGAGGTCCGGTAGAAAAGGATTTTTTAAATTGATTATTCTTCCGATCATTACTCTCAAAGTATCAATAACAGGGACTGCCAGCAGAATAACCGAAAAAGTCAGATC
>CAYSGP010000480.1:0-13005 GCA_964430095.1 uncultured Ignavibacteriaceae bacterium | reverse complement strand
TCTGAAAACTGAGGAAGGAGAGGAATATCATATTATTATTCCCGACTTCAGGATCCCTCAAGTTAAAAATGCCTCAGGTTATTTCTGCAAAAAAAATATGGATGCGGTAGATCTTTTTATAGGATCGGAAGGTACATTAGGAGTTATAACAAAACTTAAGCTTAAGCTGATCGAATTGCCTGAAAAAATAATTTCGTGTGTAGCTTTCTTCCACGATGAGCATGATGCCCTTTCCTTTATCAATGAGGCAAGAAATATTTCCGGAAATACCCGTTTAAGAAAAGATCCCCGCTGCATAGATGCGCTTGCACTAGAATTCTTTGACGAGAATTCCTTGAAGTTTTTAATGAATGACTACCCGCAGATTCCCGGGAATGCAAAATCGGCTGTCTGGTTCGAGCAGGAGGTTACTAAAGAAAATGAGGATTTCTTTCTTGATTCCTGGCTTGATTTAATTAAAGAATTTCATGGCGAGCAGGATGATACATGGCTTGCTGTTTCGGAGAATGACAAAAAGAATATTGAAAAATTCCGTCATTCGATTGCGGAAAAGGTAAATGAATATATATCGCGGAGAAATCTACGCAAGCTGGGAACAGATGCTGCAGTTCCTCATGAACATTTTGAAGAATTATATTTTTACTCAAAGAATGAATGCGAAAATGGGAAATTGGAATATGTAACCTACGGGCATTTCGGAAATTCGCATATGCATATGAATATTCTTCCGAAGAATAAAAATGATTACGATTCAGGCAAAAAGGTTTACGCCGGTATCTGCAGGAAGGCTATTTCACTGGGCGGCACTATTTCCGCAGAGCATGGGATAGGAAAAATAAAAAAAGAATTTTTTCGCGAGATGTACGGGGAAGAGAACGTAGCCAAAATGGCTGAAATAAAAAAAATTCTTGATCCCGGTTTTATTTTCGGAAAAGGAAATTTATTTTAATAAATAGTGTTAATTTTTCTTAACCTTAAAAATAGTTCTATCCTTTGAATCCTGGAGCTGAATTCCCAGCTTGTTTAATTCATCCCTAATCTGATCCGATAATCTGTAGTTCTTTTCTTTCTTAGCTTCATTACGCAGTCTTATCAGCAGCTCTATAAGGTTGCTTTCCAATGCGACGTCGCCTTTTCTATCGGTGGAGGAAAAATCAATGATACCCAGAACATTCTCTGCAGTCCTGCCTAAAAATTCTTTTACTTTAAGATAGAACTCTTTACCAATATTCTCATGCTCGGAAATAGTTTTGTTTGCATCTTTAATGAAATCAAAAATGACTGCAGCAGCCTGCGGCGAATTAAAGTCATCATCCATTGAAGCTTCAAAATCCCGGTAGTATTTGGAAAAAACAAAATCAGGGACAAATTCAGTTCCATTCTCTTCGTTTAATTGTTCTTCAACTTTTTCAACGAGGTTATTCATCTTTTCAAGCCCTTTTTTTGCTGCATTCAGGAGTTCATCGCTGAAATTGAGAGGCCCTCTGTAATGTGTCTGCGAAAAAAGCAGTCTGATTGTTTCCGCGGAATATTTCTGCAGCACTTCTCTGGCAGTAAAGAAATTCCCCAGAGATTTAGACATCTTCTCCTGGTTTATATTCAGGAATCCGAAATGAATCCAGTATTTAACAAAAGGTTTTTCGTTGGCAGCTTCGCTCTGTGCAATTTCGTTTTCATGATGAGGAAAAATCAGATCATTTCCGCCGGCATGAATATCAAAGGTTTCTCCCAGATGTTTGCAGCTCATAGCAGAGCATTCAATATGCCAGCCGGGGCGGCCCTTTCCCCACGGACTATCCCAAAACGGCTCACCGGGTTTTGCTTTTTTCCAAAGTGCAAAATCCAAAGGATTTTTCTTTTCCTCATTTACATCTACTCTTGCACCGGATTCAAGCTCATCTAATTTTTTGCCGCTGAGCTTGCCGTAATCCTTAAACTTGGAAACGTCATAAAAAACATTTCCCTCAACATTGTAAGCAAATCCTTTACTCTCCAGATTTTTTATAATTTCTGCAATTTCATCTATATGCTGGGTAGCCTTAGGATACAGATCTGCCTCTTTCAATTTCAGCTTCTTAATATCCTCAAAGAACCTATCCGAATAAAATTCAGCTACTGCTTGTGCACTTTTCTTTTCTTCAATTGATTTTTTTATGATCCTGTCATCGATATCGGTAAGATTCATAACGAACTTCACTTTGAAACCTTTATATTCAAGATATCTCCGGATAATATCCGCCATAACAAAAGTCCTGGCGTTGCCTATGTGAAAATAGTCGTAAACAGTAGGCCCGCAGATATAAAAGTCTACTTGTGAAGGTTTAAGCGGAATGAATTCTTCTTTCCGTTTCGTCAATGTGTTGTAAAGAGAAAGCATATTTTAATCTATGTGTAATAATATTTTTTTTATGATCAAATAGAGATGGTACGATTTCATTTATCCGCACTCGGAGGTGCCAGGTTATATCCGAACGAGGCGACATACTCCGGCAGAAACAGGATATCAAAACTTTCAGACATATATGTGCCAAATATACCTAATCCCCCGTTTATATTGCTGAAATCTGCCGCTGATATCCGGACGCTGAATTCATCTTCAAATGTTTCTGCTGCCGATGCATACATTCCCATCATAAAATCGCAAAGCTTTAATTCGAAAAATCCGTCAATAATAGTTATGGATGATTTATCGGCAATTCCTTCGGATATTTGGCTCATCCCGAGGGATAAAGCGGAATTTGCTACCCTGAATACATTCCCGTTCTGAATATATGTACCGTTTATTTTTTTGTATTTGACCGCTGTATCCGGACCTGATATAATATACCTGATGTATAAAGAGGGGAGCAAAATTATCGAATCCCTCTCTCCTAAAATTCTCCACATAAAAAAAGCTGATTCATCTTGCGATCCGGGAAGCACTAAATCCTCACTTTCCAGCAGGACTCTCGTATAACCAGCCGATTTTACTTGTGCAGTAAGAACCGTGCTGTCTGGTAAAACCGCTTGAATCCTTACCTCTGTATTTTTTGTCAAGCTGAAATTATTTAAATAGTAGAATGAACCGACGCTACCGGCAGATTCGCCGGAAAGTATGCTGTCTCTAAAAAATATTGTGGTATCCGGAAGGATTAAGCTTACTACGGCATTCTGAATATCGGTTTGAGAAGCAGCAGATTCCGGGGGATAGCTTCGTTTGATCGTAGCATATTGAACATTTTTATCGCTTCTTAAAACACAATTGAGCGAATACTGCTGATTAAAATCTCCGATATAGTCAATACTATTGTCGCATGAAAGCTGCAGAAGGAAAAAAATAAATAATACCGCGGACTTTGTTTTCATATTTCCGCCTTAATTGTTATTGAAGGCAGGAAAGGAAGCATATTGACTCTTTCACCAGTTTCACGGTCAAAATAAAATAGATTTTCCCGATTGTACAAGTTCAAAACACTTATGTCTATCGTAATATTAAAATACTGCCAGGTTAATCTCTTGGTTATACTCAAGTCAAGCCTGTGATAAGCAGGTGTCAGGCCCGTGTTCCTTTTGTCAAGCAGAGTAAATCTATAATAATTTTCGAGAATGGAATAATAATCGGGTGCATCATCAAACTGAAATTTTGGATAATAGCCTAGTAATTTTGTGAAAGGAAATCCCGATTTATAATTCCACATTACGCTGAAGGAAAACCCTGCGCCTGCATCAACTTGAAGCAGCAAATTGAGAGAATGACGTATATCGAACCTCGGGGAATAAGTTATATTCAAGCTTGTATACGTAACCCACGCAAGTGAATATGTTGATATAAAGCTGATTCCGCCGAATGAAATCCGGCTGTAAAATTCTGTGCCGTATGCACGGCTAAATGCAGAAACCAGGTTAGGATCAGTAGGAAATATTTTATTTTTATTTACTAGAGGGATGTTAACAGTTTTTTTATAATAACCTTCTAATTTGATATTCAGAAAATCGGAAGCGATCATGTCGAATCCTGCGGCGTAATGGAAAGATTTTGTGGTGCCGATATATCCCGGTACAATAAGCCATGGCTCAAAAACGCTGATGACTTCATCTTCATCGCTTAAAGTTGTAAGCGATTGATTATAAATTCCTGCTGAGGTTTGTACTTTTAAACCTGAAGAAAGAGCATAAGCTAAGCTAAATCTCGGTTCAAATGGAAAAGCATATTTTTTATCTTTGGACAGCTTTATCATATTAATCCGGGTGCCGAGCTCAATACCTAAATTTTCAAAACGGAAGAACTGGTATTTTGTATATAGACTCCAATCGTTTGTTGTTTCGGACGGCCCGATATTGCCGATTTCTCCGAGTGAATTTTGAAGGAATAAATCTGTTCTGATATCGCTTATTTTTAAACCAACACTAAGTATATCCTTGCTTTTGTAAAAATATTTATAATCTCCCCTGAAGGTATGATCTTTTACCTCATTTCTTTTCGGCTTCAGCTGGCTTAGTTTCGGATCAGCCAATCCGCTGAAATTGCTTACTGAATAGCTCAGCTCATAAAACAGCGGACTGTCTGAAAACTGGAAATATCTGATCCCGTAAATTCCGTTTTTCCATTTATAGTTTGCTTTGTATGGATTGCTGTCTGTTATATGGTCATCGCTGAAAAAACCGTGCACTATGAACTTTGCGTCGTTCCAAAATTTCTGGTTGGAATAATTAATTTTAAATGACATGTCATAAAAATCAACCGGCAGGTTTTTATTATTATAGAAATTTTTCAAAACTGAGTTAGAAACGCTTTTCCGTCCGGTAACAATAAATGAACCGTCGGGTATAGGACCTTCAACTGCAGCTTTTGCAGTAAGCAGTCCAACAGCAACGCTGGCTCCGATACGGTTTTTGTTTCCGTCTTTTGTGGTCAGATCCAGGACGGATGAAGTTCTATCTGAATATTCGGTTGGGAATCCTCCTTTATAAAACTCAAGCGAGTTTATCATTTCCGGATCCATAATGCTGAATATACCCAATGCATGAAAAGGATTGTAAAGAACGGAATTATTTAATAAAACCAGGTTCTGATTGCTTGAGCCGCCCCGTACAAAATATGTTGCCGCAATATCGTTGACGAATGTAACGCCTGGTATATTCTGAATTGATCTTAGAATATCTGTTTCCACTCCCTGGGGAATTGCTTCCAATTCTTTAATTGTAGCTTTGAATGTTCCGAGGTCCGATTTCTTCTTATCAACTCTCTCGGCAACTTTTTCTATCGGCTGAATTTCAATAGTAACCGGAGCTAATTCAACATTCAATAATACAGTTTCATTTGTCTTAATAATTATGGTTGATTGCTTCAAACTGTAACCGATATAACTCACAATAATGGTGTATTCGCCTACTGGAACGGAAGGAAAAAGATAATACCCCTTGTTGTCGGAAGAAGTCCCCTCATTCAATTCTTTAATCAGGATATTTCCAAATGGAAGCGCCTCGCCGGATAATGAATCTGATAAGAAACCGCGCAGAATTCCTGTATTTTGAGCCTGGGCTGCAGCAGATACAGCTACAAAAATTAATAATAATAAATAATAAAATAGTGCAAGTGGCTTGAACATTTATTCCTTTAAAATGAAATCAATAACAAATATGAAGAGAGTTTTAACTGATTTCAAGTGTTAAGAAGAGAATCTAAATCATCTTTGGAATGAATGGAAGAATTCAAAAAGAGCAGGATTCAAGGAAAATCTACATGAAAATAGATGCAAAGCAGAAAATTATTTTAATTTATCAATAAGCAGATTCATGTCAATCGGGAGATCAGATTCAAACCGCATGAATTCTTTTTTAACAGGGTGGAAAAAACCGATTGTCTTTGCATGCAATGCCTGGCGTTTCATTATTTCCAGGAGGTTTTCAACCCTGCTTTTTATCTTAGGAAGATTTGATCCATAAATAATTTTTCTTCCACCGTACGTTGGATCCCCAAATACAGGATGCCCGATTGAAGAGAGGTGAACTCTTATCTGGTGGGTCCTCCCGGTTTTCAAATTTATTTTTAACAGGGATGTGAAATCAAATTCGTCTAGAACTTCATAAAATGTTATTGCAGTTTTCCCGTCCGTTTTGCTCGAGCTGAATTTTTTTCTGTCCGACTTGCTCCTGATAATATTTAGTCCGATCTCCCCTTTTTTCTCTTTAAAAATTCCCCACGCTATAGTCCAATATTCCCGTTCAATGGAATGTTTCGCAAACTGTTCGGAAAGTTTTGCATGTGTCCAATCGTCTTTTGCCGCCAGCAGAAGCCCGCTTGTATCTTTATCAATTCTATGAACGATCCCGGGCCGCTCAGGATCAATCCGGTTATTTTCGGTTTCACCTGCTCCGCTTAATTTTTTAGTGTGAAAAAGCAGAGCATTTACTAGTGTCCCGGTATAATTTGCATATGCAGGATGGACGACCATTCCGGCAGGTTTATTAATTACAAGAAGATAGTCATCTTCAAATATAATATCCAGCGGAATATTTTCCGGTTCCGCGTATTCCGGCCGGGGCGAAACAGGTATTTCTGCTTCAATAATATCATTCGACTGCACTTGGTAACTAGGTTTAACAAAGTTCCCGTTTACAGTAACAAATTCAGCTTCAATTAATTTCTGAACCTTTGACCGTGTTGCATTTTCTATGGATCCCGTAAGGAAAAGATCAATTCTCTCCTTTTTTTTCCCATCCGGAATTTTAAAACGGTATTTCTTTTTCGTAATCATTCATGCGGGGTTAAAACGGATCCAATTTATGCAGAAATTTTCTAAAGTTCTTTAATACCTGACTCAGAGGACTGTTCATCAGAATTAAGCATTTCCTGACTGCCGGAATCGGCTGCAAGAATTTTTTCTTCGCTCGAACCCTTTCTGTAAAAAAACAGCAGAATTAATATTCCGATTGTTACTGCCGAATCGGCAAAATTAAATACCGGCCATCTGTCGTAGTTTCTGCCGAAAAGAGTAACATCAATGAAATCAAAATCTAAGAAGTCCACTACCTTTCCATAAAAAAGAGGTGCATAATTATATAAAACTCCATAGAATATCCGGTCAATCAGATTACCGACTGCTCCGCCTAGAATAAAAGCAAGGGCTATTCTTAAACTCAGCACCTGTTTTCTTGAATAATAGATATAAAAAAGCAGCGCCGCGCTGGCAATGATAGAAAAGATTGAAATCAATGACTTATAATCAAGCCCGGGATCAAAACCGAAAGCCATTCCCGGATTTTCAACAAAAGTCAATCTGAAAAAATCACCGATAACTTGTATTTTCTGACCGTGGTGCATTCCTTTATGCTGAAAATTTAAAAAAGGTATGCTGAAACCTTTAACTATAATTTTAGAAACTTGATCAAGAATAACTATGGATAGGGTTATGAAAAGTACTTTCAAATTATTCCTCTTCGGGAGAGCCGGCTAGATAGTTATTGAGTGAAGATTTAAGTTCCATATTTTCTTTCCTCTCCCTGTTGTAGGAAATAAGGAGAAGGATTACTCCGGCTGTTACAGCCAGATCTGCAATGTTGAAAATATAATTTCCAAGAATCTTATTAAAAATATAGATATCAAAAACCCTGATGTTTATAAAATCTACAACTTTGCCGTGAAGAAGCGGTGCGTAGCCGTAAAATATACCGTAAAAGGTTCTGTCAATTAAATTACCTAATGCTCCCCCAAGAATTAATGCAACAGACAGCCTTAAGCTTAAATTCTTTTTACGGATTATGAACAAGTAAATAGATAATCCCATGCTAGCGGCAATGGTGATTATCGTAATAAGCATTTTAAAATCCGAACCAAAATCGAAACCGAAAGCTATTCCGGGATTCTCTATGAATGTAATATTCAGGACATTATCGATGAGCGTATTCTTCTGGCCATGACTCATGCCCTGGATTTGTAAATTCAGGAAGGGAACAGAAAAACCTTTTACAAATAATTTTGTAATTTGATCAAAAAGAAGAACAAAGAACGTTAAGTACAATACTTTCAAATTATTCCGCCTATTTGCGAGATTATTTTTGGCTTATTTCTTTTCCTGCTTTTGCTTTATAGGAAGGCAGAGCTGGCTGTGAGGAACCGCCTCAAGTCTCTCTTTCGGGATCAGCGGGCATGTCTCGCATAGATGCTGCGGTTCATCAATGCAATCAATGCAAATACCGTAAGTTCCTGCATCAATTCTTTTTAATGCATCTTCCAGATAACCTAAAAACTTGTTTTCTCTCTGAGCATATAAGAAAGTTTTTTCTCTTTCCATTGCATCGGTTCCCTGTTCGGCCATATGAAGTGAATACGGAGAATTTTCATTTATATATTCTCCGGTTGTCGGATCGAGCATTTGTTCCTTAAGATTCTGAAGCTGCTCAATAATTTCATTCTGCTTCTGCATTATCAATTCTCTAAAATGATCCAACTCTTTTTTGCTGTAGCCCTTTATTGACTCGATCTTTTTAGACTTCAATTCCGGAGCTTCAGTCTTCAATATTTCCATTTTTGCATGCGACCCTGATTTTGTTTCCGGCTTCTTTTTATCACCGGTTCCTTTATGCACTGCATGCTTCTTTAAAGTTTCTTTCTTAACTGCTTTTTTATTTAAGCTGATTTTTTTCAGGCTCTTGTTTTTTGCTTTTTTTAAAGTAGCTTTTAAAGCCTTCTTTTCCTTATGCGGCTTACTTTTTTTGTGAATCTGAGATTTAGTTTTTTTAACAGTTTTGGCCATTATTAGTCTCCTATTACGACTTTAGCTTTTCAATTTGTATTGAACAATCGAATTCACCGATTCTCCAATTTTGTTTTATACCCCCGTCTACAATTTCTTCATTGATCATTTTTTCGGCAAGAGTTTCATTAGCAATATATTTTGAAAATTCATTAATTGCGCTGATTAAGCCTTTACTCCCTGAATATTTTACTGCTATCCTATCGGTAACCTGGAATCCGGCATCCTTTCTCATGTTCTGAATTCTGTTTACGAATTCTCTTGCCAACCCTTCTCTAATTAATTTCTCATCAAGCGCGGTGTCTATTGCAACCGTTACACCTTCTTCGCTTTCCACAACCCATCCGGATATTTCATTGCTTACAATTTCGACATCATCCCTGCCAATAAGAAGCTTTTCATCCTTAACCTGGACGTAAACATTTTCACCTCTTTCAAGCTTCGTTATATCTTCCTTAGTAAAAGATTTAATCGCATTGGCCGCTGCGTTTACATTCTTACCAAATTTTGGACCAATAGATTTAAAATTCGGCCTGGCTGATTTATTTACTATTTCGGAATCATCCTTCAGTACCACCAATTCCTTAATATTTACTTCTTCCAGGATTACTTCTTTCATTTTGCTTAGCGCTTCAGTTTTCGATTTATCTACTGCCACCATTATTTTTCTTAGCGGCTGCCTTACCTTTAAATTCGCTTTTGCCCTCATAGCTCTTGTAATATAGACAACTCTCTGGGCAATTTCCATTTTCTCTTCCAGCTCTTTGTCTCTGTAGGATGATTCGGGGTAAAATGAAAGATGCACGGAATCAAAATTTTCTTTTTTTGTAACCGAATCAAGGTGCTGGTAAAGTTCCTCGGAAATAAAAGGAGCAAAAGGAGAAGTAAGTTTAAGAACTTTTATCAGGCATTCATATAGAGTTTGATAAGCGGAAAGTTTATTTTCATTCATTTCCGATTTCCAGAACCTTCTCCGGCATCTTCTAACATACCAATTCGACAACTGATCAATAGTGAAATCGGATACTGCCCTTGCAGCTTTGGTAGGATCATATTTGTCCATCTGCTCCCTGTATTCATCAACCAGCTCATTAACTTTAGATAAAATCCAGCGGTCGATTTCCGGTCTTTTTTCGTAGGGAACCATCTCTTCCTTATGCTCAAAATTGTCAATATTGGCGTAAAGTGCAAAGAACAAATAAGTATTCTGCAGCGTCCCGAAAAATTTCCTCTGCACTTCAACTAATCCGTCTTCATCAAATAAGGTGGGGCGCCAGGGAGGACTGTTAGTTATCAGGTACCATCTTGTAGCATCAGCACCATATTTGCTGAATAATTTGAACGGATCGACCGTGTTCCCCTTTGATTTGGACATTTTCTGCCCGCTCTTATCAAGAATAAGCTCATTAACAATAATATTTTTGAATGCCACGTTATCAAAAAGCATTGCTGCAATTGCATGAAGGGTATAAAACCAGCCGCGCGTCTGATCGATCCCTTCGCAGATAAAATCGGACGGAAATGCTTTCTGTTCAAACCATTCTTTATTTTCAAAAGGATAATGATATTGAGCGAATGGCATGGCGCCGGAATCAAACCAGACATCAATTAATTCGGGAGTTCTTTTATAAATCTTTCCGTTCTTTTCAAAAAATATTTTATCAATAAAAGGTTTATGCAGATCCAAATTTTTAATCTCTTTTACGGGGATTCTTTCCCCGTTCTCCTCGATAAATCCTTCACTCAGTTCCTTAATTGAGCCTATAGCAAACATATCGCCGTCATCACTGAGCCAGATGGGAAGAGGAGTAGCCCAGAAGCGGTCGCGTGATAGTGCCCAATCCTTATTTTCTTCCAGCCAATTCCCGAATCTGCCGGAGCCTACTTCAGGCGGCTGCCAGTTAATCTTTTTATTAAGCTCTACCATCCTGTCTGCAATTGCAGTTGTTCTTATAAACCACGATTCCCTTGCATAATAAATAACCGGGACATCTTCATGCCGCCAGCTGAACGGATATGAGTGCACAATTGTTTCTTTTTTATAAAGCTTCCCCTCGCTTTTAAGTTTAAAGATTATCCCCTTATCCGCATCCTTAACAAACTGACCTGCAAAGTCTGTTATCTGATCCGTAAATTTTCCGGACCGGGTAACAGGCTGAAGCATAGGAAGGTTGTATTTTTTAGAAACTTCATAGTCATCCTGCCCGAATGCAGGCGCTATATGAACCACACCGGTTCCGTCTTCAGTGCTTACAAAATCTCCGGTAATAATATAGAACGCTTTTTTATCAACACTCAAGTAAGAGAATAATTGCTCATATTCTCTTCCCTCTAGGGCTTCTCCTTTTATCTGTTCAATTATTTCATAATCACCTTCTAATACTGCTAATCTTTCCTTAGCAAGAATTATTTGCTTATTATTCTGTTTTATTTTCACATAATCTACCTGCGTACCGACTGCCAGAGCAACGTTGGAAATAAGCGTCCAGGGAGTTGTAGTCCATACTAAAATGTATTCATCCTTATTTTTAAATTTGAACAGAATATAAACGGAAGGATCTTTTGTATCCCTGTATCCGAGCGCGAGTTCATGAGATGAAAGAACTGTTTCGGATTTCGGATCCTGCGGAACAATTTTATAATCTTTAAAGATAAAGCCTTTATCAAACAAGGTTTTTAAAGCCCACCAAACCGATTCGATATATTCGTTTGTAAGTGTAATATATGCAGAGCCGAGATCAATCCAGTATCCCATTCTGCGGGTCATCTTTTCCCATTTATCCTTATAAACAAAAACCGAATCGCGGCAGGCCTGGTTGAATTTATCTACACCGTAATCGAATATTTCGCTTTTATTCTTTATACCGATTTTCTTTTCAACTTCGATTTCAACCGGCAGTCCGTGAGTATCCCATCCGGCTTTTCTTTCTACCCTGAATCCCTGGAGAGTTTTATATCGGCAAATTAAATCTTTAAGTGTTCTGGACATTACATGATGGATACCGGGAAGTCCGTTGGCAGTCGGCGGGCCTTCATAAAAAGTGAACAATTTTGATTCAGCCCTGGATGATATGCTTTTTTCGAATATTTTGTTCTTTTCCCAAAACTTTAAAATTTCTTCTTCTATTTCCGGGTAGCTAACTTTATCAAAATTCTGTTTATACATTTCTATCTGATTAATATTTTATGCAATTAGATTGATTCAGTCTAGCTCTTCATACTTTTTTATAAGCTCTTTTTCAATCTGAATAAATTCCTGTAGCTGCTTTTCTATTATTTGTTTACGCAGTGTAATGTTCTTAGCTGTCATTTCCGCATCCTGCAGTAACTTTTGCGCCTTTATCTTAGCTTCTCTCAATTCCAGCTCGGCTTCTTTTTTTGCATCTTTGAGAGTATCCTCAAATGTTTTCAGTCTCTCCTGAAGAATCAAATAATCCCTCTGCTTTGTAAGTATTTCAACTATCGCCATGCCGAAAAATGCCATTGCGCCCAAAGTAATGTTGCGAAGGCTGTAAAGAATAAGATTTTCAGTCAATAGTTCATTAGGAGAAAAGTAATTTCTGAAATAAGTAATTGCAATAATGCCCAGCAGCGTTGCCGCTATTATTATAGAAAAAATTACTTTCCCGCCAAGCTGCCATCCAAGTGTTTTATTTATATACCAGCCGCAGGCGAAACAAATAACCGAAAGAACAAACCATACGGTAAAATTGCTGTTCCCGAAATCAAAAATATTCGTCGTCAGAAAATTTGATATAAATAAAAAAACTCCCAGCAGAACCGGAACAATTGAATTATATATTTTTTTCCTGTCAATCATAATTTCTTTATGACCTCTTTCATAATCAGAGTCATTTTCGGCTCGGCTTCTACCGCGGTTCTTATTATTTCCTCTACATTTACCGGCTTAAGCGTTTCAGGGACACATTCATCCGTAATAATACTTATCCCCAAGACTTTCAATCCCATATGATTTGCCACAATATTTTCCGGTACTGTCGACATCCCCACCACATCTGCACCAATTGATCGGAGGAAAACGTATTCTGCTTTGGTTTCCAGGTTAGGACCCGGGACTGCTACATAGACTCCTTTTTGGAATTTAATTTTATTTTCAATCGCAGCTTCTTCTGCAAGCTTGAGCAAATCCAGGCTGTAAGCTTCGCTCATATCCGGAAACCGGGGTCCTAATGAATCTTCATTTTTTCCTATCAGCGGATTATCTCCCAAAAGATTAATATGGTCAATCATCAGCATGATATCCCCTTTT
>CAYSGP010000479.1:0-9630 GCA_964430095.1 uncultured Ignavibacteriaceae bacterium | reverse complement strand
GGTGGGAGAAAAATTAACATTTGATGTTAAATACGGCTTTGTAACTGCAGGAATTGCTTCGTTTAACATTCCCCGTATAAGAAGAATTTCGGGAAGAGACGTATATCATATTACTTTTGAAGTTAATACTGTCCCGAGTTTTGACTGGATATACAAGGTAAGAGACCGCTATGAAACATTTGTCGATGTAGAAGGGATTTTCCCGTGGCGTTTTGAACAGCATATAAGGGAAGGAAGTTTTTCAAGAGATTTTTCGGCTTTTTTCGATCAGAGAAAAGGAAAAGCCAAAACTACCGAGGGGGAATATGTAATCCCTCCATATGTTAACGATATTGTATCCGCTTTTTATCTGGCACGCACATTCGATTACTCAAATTTAAAGGTTGACGATACTTTTCATCTTCAGAATTTCTATAGAAATAAAACTTACGATCTGGATGTTAAATTTTTAGGAAGAGAAACGGTAAATGTTTCTGCCGGATCATTTAAATGCATTATAGTTGAACCGCTTGTCCGGGAAGGAGGCCTTTTCAAAAGCGAAGGCAGCATTGTAATCTGGCTTTCCGACGATGACTTAAAAATACCCATTAAAGTAAAAACAAAAGTTGTGGTGGGATCTATTGATGCTGAATTAACCAAGTATGAAGGCCTTGTGGGCAAGCCGCTTTCGAAGAGATAGCAGATTTTTGTTTACAATGAATTTTTTGAACAACCCCGTCAAAGCGGGGTTATTTTTTTGAGGTTAATCCTGTTTTAATTAACTTGCTCAAAATATTTAGCATAATTCTATGTTATGGAAGAAATAGACAAAGATAAAGAACAGGAAGAAAATCAATCTTTACCCGGAGATGAGGAAATTAAAAAAATTACTCCGAGGATTCATCCCATCGGAGCTGCTTTTATCGGCTTATTCGGAGGATTCTTCCTTTATCAGGTAATAGGTGGGACTCTTACAGCTGCAGTATTTGGATTTGATTTGGACAATGCTCCCATAAACAGCCTCAGGCTGATGACTATTGCCGGTCAGATCTTATTTATATTGGTTCCTGCGCTGCTGTTCACACAGTTTTTTTATAAAGACGTAACGGAAATAATCAGATTCAATAAACCCAATTGGATAGAGCTTCTTCTTTTTGTAATAGGAATATTTACACTTACTCCCCTTCTTCAGAGTTATCTATATATCCAGAATTTTTTTATCGAACTGCTTGCAGATAAATTTTACTTTATAAAGGACTTGAAGGAATTAGTTGATTCCTTTAACAAACTGATTGAAAAAACTTATGGAAATTTGATAAAATCAGATAGTATCCCTGAAGGAATATTAGTAGTTATTGTAATTGCATTGATACCTGCAATTTGTGAAGAAGTAATGTTCCGCGGTTATATACAAAGAAGTTTTGAATTCAAGTTAAAACCGGTCTTGGCTGCTTTTATTTCTGCAGTTTTTTTCGGACTATATCATTTTAATATTTACGGAACAATCCCATTAATTGCCTTAGGTTTTTATTTCGGTTTTGCTGCTTATACCACCAATTCAATTTTTGTCCCCATGCTGCTCCATTTTATAAATAACTTTACGGCAGTTATGCTCTACTTTATTGTCGGCGAAGATGAACTATTGAGTACAAATGCGCCCGGAGATTTTCAGCTTGGTTCAACAGTAACAATATTTTTTATATTCTTAGCTTTATTTGCAGGAATAATCATTTTAATAAGATATTATTCAAAAAGAAGACAGTCGGCATTCGGCTGAGAGAAGGAGAAATGTATGGCAGTCTGCCCAAATTGCAATTATGAATATGTAGAGGGTGTAACAATCTGTCCGGACTGCGGTGCAGCCCTGGTAGATCCGGAATCTATTGAAAAACCGGAGGAATGGACTGAAGAAAACTGGGAAGTTGTTTATACTTCAGATAGCGAATATGAAGTGGAAATGATAAAAAATAACTTTGACAGTGCGGGAATAATTTCGGAAATCCTGGTGCAAAAGGATAGGAATTTCCCGGCACCTGGCGATTTGGGGGTTATTAAACTGCTTGTCAGGAAAGAAGATGTCCAGGCTGCTTTAAATTATATCAACAGGATAATGAATGAAAGCAGCGAACAGGATGAATCGGAATGAGCTTGAGCAATAATACACAGCGTGTTTTAGTAGCGGCAGCGGCTATCCCTCTGATTCTTGCCGCCAGCTATGCAGGGGGCATCTACTTTATGCTTCTTATCCTGATAATTGCCTTTGCTTCTTTTTTTGAATTTTACTCCTTTACTAAAAATAAAGGGATGATGGCAAATATTTTTTTCGGATTAGCAGGAATAGCTTTTTTAGTTATAAATCAGAAACATTATTTTTTTGATTTCTATTCCTTTACACTCCTTTTTATTATTCTTCTTACGGGTGTGGAACTCTTTAGAAATAAAGGTTCGGCAATTTATAATATAAGCGCAACATTTCTCGGAACTTTTTATTTAGGCTTGCTTGCCGGTGCATTGATTTCAATAAGGGAATTTTATCCGGAAGTAGGAGAATTATATCTGCGGGGTGGATATTTAATAATTACGATATTAGTTTCAATCTGGATTTGTGATACCGCTGCTTTCTACGGAGGCTCAAAGTTTGGAAAACATAAATTGTTCCTGCGGGTAAGCCCGAACAAAAGCTGGGAAGGAGCAATTTTTGGCTTTTTCTTTGCCGTTATTACTGCAATTTTAGCAAAAATTTTATTCCTGGATTTTATCTCCCTTAAAACTGCCTTTGCAATAGGAATTATAGTGGGTACTATAGGTCAGATTGGAGATCTTGTCGAATCCCTTTTTAAAAGAGATGCTGGTGTAAAAGACTCTTCCGGAATAATCCCGGGTCACGGCGGGGTTTTTGACAGATTCGATTCTCTTTTATACGCTGCACCTGTAATTCTCCTTTATTTAAAATACATCGGCAGGTAAATTTAATTAGAACAAAGAGACAGATGATTAGTAGAAAAAATAAGGTAAGCCTCATTACCCTCGGGTGCTCAAAAAATACCGTGGATTCCGAAAGGCTCATAAGGCAGCTCAAGGAAAATAATTTAAATATCCATGATGATCCCAATACTGCAGAAACGGTAATCATTAATACCTGCGGATTCATAGATGCGGCAAAAGAAGAATCAATTAATACAATCTTAAACGCGGCAGCGCTTAAACAGCAAGGAAAAATTCGAAAAATTATTGTTGCCGGATGTCTTTCGGAGAGATATAAGGACGAGCTTATAAATGAAATTCCGGAAGTGGATGCTTATTTCGGTACGGAAGATTATGAAGGAATTGTGAAAGAGTTCGGCGGAGAGCTGAAAAGAAATCTGCTTGGAGAAAGGGTATTAATCGAACATTCCCATTCGGCATATTTAAAAATATCCGAAGGATGCGATCATCCCTGTTCTTTTTGCGCAATACCGCTCCTGAGAGGCAAACATATATCGAAACCGTTTGAAGATCTGATTCAAGAGGCGGAATTCCTTGCAGGAAACGGGACAAAGGAACTAATTTTAATTGCACAGGATACAACCGATTACGGGAAAGATATTTATGGAAGGCAGTTACTTGGAACTTTATTAAATAAATTAAGTGAAATTCACGGAATCGATTGGATAAGAATAATGTATGCTTATCCATCTCGTTTCCCGTCTGAAGTAATAGACATTATTGCGGAAAATAAAAAAATCTGCAGATATATCGACCTTCCTCTCCAGCATATATCTGATTCTGTTCTTAAGTCGATGAGGAGAGGAGTTACATCAAGAAGGATTAAAGAGCTTTTATATAAATTAAAAGAAAGGATACCCGGAATTGCATTAAGGACTACTTTTATATCAGGTTATCCCGGCGAAACTGATAAGGAATTCAGGGAATTGTGCGATTTTATCCGGGAAATAAAATTTGACCGTATGGGAGTATTTACATATTCTATTGAAGAAAATACTTCCGCTTTTATTTTAGGAGATCCTGTTCCGGAAAAAGTAAAAAAAGAACGAAAAGAAATTATAATGGAAATACAAAGAGAAATATCATTAGAGAAAAATAAAGAAATGATCGGGAGAAGATTTAAAGTATTAATTGACAGAAAAGAAAATAATTTTTATATAGCACGTTCGTACAGAGAAGCCCCGGAAGTAGACGGCGAAATATTAATACCGTTTAATAATTTAAAAAATAAAATAAAAATAGGTGGATTCATCAACGTTGAGATTACTGATTTTAATGAATACGACCTGTTTGCCTCGTTAGTGCATGAGGAAATTCCCTCAATGGAGGTTTTATGAAACTCTTAAATAATTTGTTAACTGCCTTTTTATTTTCCATCCCGCTTTTTGGACAGGCGCAAAATCCCGTACAATATAATACAGCGGATCCCAATCAGGATTTTTATGAAGATTATTTAAGTTTCCGCTCCGATGAGCCGGGAAAAACCAGGGTCGATATTTTTGTCCAGGTGCCTTATACCCGTATTCAGTTTGTAAAAACCGATGAAGGGTTCAGCGGAAGCTATATGGTTACTATTTCTGTTTTCGATGAAGAAAAAGAAAAACTTATTCTTGAAAAATCCTGGGTGGAAAAGATAAACTCAAAAGAATTTGAACAAACTACATCCAAAAACAATTTCAATCTGAGCCTCCGTTCTGTTGTTTTGGAACCAGGAAAGTACTTGGTAAGATCCGCTTTGGAAGATGTGGACTCTAAAAAATCTGCAGTGAAAGAAGATCTTATAACCGTAAAAAATATGGTTGATGATTTCTCGTTAAGCGATATAATGCTTATTGCAAGGCAGACGGTTGTAAACGGAAACAACAAGATTGTTCCGAATGTTTCCAAAAATGTAGCACTGCAGAATGAAGAAGAGGGACTCCAATTTTTCTTTGAAATATATTCCAATTCTCCTAAGCAAATTTCCATTGAGTATTCCTTAATTGAAGGAAGCGAGGAAGCAATAAAGAAAGATACGGTAACTAGAAATATTGATTCCGGAAAGACGCAGATATTTCATACGATGAATAATCTTCAGCTGGGAATGGGCGAATATCTTATTAAAGCCGATGTCCTGGATAATTCGGAGAATACAATCGGTTCAACCGAGAAATCTTTTATATCTAGATGGATCGGAGTACCTTCTACGATCAGGGATATTGATAAAGCAGTTGATGAAATGGTTTATATAGCTTCAGGAGGAGAACTTTCCGATATAAAAGATGCAAAATCCAAGGAAGAGAAGCTCCATCAGTTTCTCGATTTTTGGAAAAAGAAAGATCCCACTCCTCAAACCGAGGATAATCCTGTTTTTGAGGAGTACTACAGAAGGGTTGAGTATACCAACAAGAACTTTTCTCACTATATAGAAGGATGGCGGACAGACAGGGGAATGGTCTTTATAATTCTCGGATCCCCTAATAATGTCGACAGGCACCCGTTTGATTACGATTCCAAACCTTATGAAGTCTGGGAATACTATGAATTAAATAAATATTTTGTATTCGTAGATGAAACAGGTTTCGGAGACTACAGGTTATCTACTCCCCTTTACGGCGATTTTTACAGGTACAGGTAAAGAAAATTTAAAGATTTAAAAGATTGGAAAGATTGAAAAAAAGCAAGCTTAAATTCAAAGTTTGAAAAAGTGAAATTAAGAAAAATCTTTAATTTTATAATTTTTAAATCTTTAAATTTTTTAATTTTTCAATATTCATGATTTTAACCGTAACTTTAAATCCTCTCCTTGAATACCGGCTTAGCTACACGACGGTTCACCATGGTTTAGTTAATAGAAATCCCTTTGAAGAGTATAAAGCAGGTGGAAAGGGGATCAACGTCAGCAGACAGCTGAATCATTTAAATGTATCTAATCTTGCATATTTTTTCCTGGGTGGGAATGCCGGAAAAATTTATAAGGAAACTCTTGAAAAAGAGGGGATAAAATTCACGTCAAAACGGATCAATAATGAAACACGGACCGCGGTTATTATTAAAGATGTATCGAATAATATAATTACTTCATACTTCGGCCGCGATCCGTCAGTCTCTGCAAAAGATGCAGGAGAATTTAAGATAAAATTGGATAAAATGATCCGGAACTGTGAAATCATAATCTTTTCCGGAAGTTCGCCTTGTACTGAAACAAATTCAATAATTCCTTTCGGAATTAAAACTGCCAATAAGTATGATAAAATTTCATTCTGCGATACTTACGGCAGCTTTCTTGAGGAATGCATAGAATGCTCTCCTACAATATTGCATAATAACTCGGAAGAGATCAAGAAATCTTTAGGATTATCGTTACAGAATGAAAACGATAAAATTAAATTTATGGAATATCTTTACGGCAAGGGGATAAAACAAGCCTATATTACTGACGGAGAAAAACAGACATATGCATCAAATTTTGATTTTTATTTTAAAGTTGAAAACCCTAAAATTGAAGCTGCGGATCCGACCGGGAGCGGCGACAGCTTTGCCGCGGGAATTATTTACGGCTGGTATAATGATTTAAACTTTATTGAAACACTGAGCATAGCTTCTTCTTTAGGAATATTAAACGCCGGGCGTTCTGATACCTGCAATATTAAACTGGGAGAGGCTGAGCAAATAAAAAAGAAAGTAAAAATTTCTTCTATCGGGAAAAAAATAAAAGCAATTGACACATCCCCAATTTAAATATTTCATTTCTATTATCCTGTTTTCCGCACCTGCAGTTTTAACTCAAACTATCGAATCGGTAGAAGTAATTAATAACAAAATATTCAGCAGCAGTGAATTGGTTCAATGGAGCGGAGTCAGCCCCGGCTCATCCTATTTCACTGCGATACTTGATTCCGCTAAATCAAAGCTGGCATCCGCACTAAGCGAACGCGGATACTTCAGCAGTTCATTTGAAAATTCATCGGTTGAATTTTTATTTGATCAAAACTTTGGGAAAACCGATTCCCAGAAAATAAAAATTATCCTGTCTGTAAAAGAAAATGATCCTACCTTCATTAATAAAATTAATTTTGAAGATAATGATTCAATTCTGACTCAGCGGCTGTTGAATCAATTTAACCTATTGGAAGGCCGGATTTTCGAAAGGAATGATTTGGAAGAAAATATTTCGGAATTTCTGAATTATTTTGAAAATAACGGTCATCCGTTTGCAAAACTCCGGGTTTCATCTGTATATTTTTTTAAGGATACTGCCGCCGGAGAAAATTTAGCAGATATTTACCTGAAAATTGATTATGGACTGAAAAGTAAAATTGATAAAGTTGAAATCGAAGGAAATACTTCAACAAAAGATTACGTGATCGTTAGAGAGCTAAGACTGAATTTGGGAGATGATTACTCTCAGGAAAAAATAGAAGAGCTGCCCAAAAGACTGAACCGACTCAGGTTTTTTGAGCCGGTCGAAAATCCCCAGTATTTTTTGAATTCACAGAATAAAGGCGTTCTGCTTATCAAATTAAAAGAGAAACAAACCAACAATTTTGACGGAATAATCGGTTATATTCCCGGCAGCAGTGCGGGAGAGAAAAGTTCTTTAACAGGGCTAGTGAATGTAAGCTTGCGCAATTTGTTCGGAACAGGAAGAGCTGCAGCAATAAGATGGCAGCAGTTAAATAAGTATTCGCAGGAACTAGAATTGAAATACCTGGAACCCTGGATTTTCGATTATCCTTTTAATATCAGCGGAGGTTTGTATCAAAGAAAGCAGGACAGCACATATGTTCAGAGAAAATTAGAAGGTGCAATTGAGTATCTTGCGTCGGAAGATATCTCTGCTTCTGTTTTTATTTCGACGGAATCAGTCATACCAAGTGAAAGCACTTTTTTTACTGTTTATAATTCAAGCTCAATTTCTACAGGAATAAACTTTAAAATTGATAACCGTGACGATCCGTACTCACCGACGGAAGGCCTCCTTTTTCTGAATTCATACTCATTCAGCAGAAAAATAATAAACGGTCCCTCTCAATTTTTATCTCCGGATTTAGAGACTAGTATTAACCTGCAGAGATTTTCTTTAAGCTTTTTCGGCTTTTACCAGATCTTGAAAAGACAGGTTATTGCATTAGGTTTAAATGGGAGAGAGCTGAAGGGAAATTTTTTTGAACAAAGCGATTTATTCAGGCTGGGAGGCGCTTTATCCCTTCGCGGCTACAGGGAAGATCAGTTCTTAGGCTCCAGAATAGGATGGACTAACCTTGAGTATAGACTTCTGCTGTCCCGGCGGACATTCGGATTTGTATTTTTTGATACAGGTTATTACTACAGACCGGAAGATCCTTCCAGGAATATCAGTAAAAGCGAAGGATTTAAAATCGGTTACGGTTTAGGATTAAATTTGGAAACTTCGCTGGGTGTTTTGGGTGTAAGCTTTGCTCTGGCTAAAGGGGATTCATTCAGTGACGGGAAAATCCATTTCGGAATAATAAATGAATTTTAGTCGGTATAATTATTGAACCCCGCTTTTGAAGAGCGGGGTCTCTGAAATAATATAACTAACTTTAAAAAGTTATAAAAGAAAAATTTTTACTTCTGGGACCATGGAGGAATAACTCCGTTCATCCTCGCATAAGCGATAGATTGTCCTAAGTGCTCATGGTTATGACTTAAGACAACCATGAGTATTCTCCTTTCATTTGATTTATTTCCGAAAAAGTCAACAGGCTTATCTAAATCTTCTTCCTTTTTTTTCGAGATAATATTTTTTGCATCCTCAAACGACTTTTTTAGAAAGGCAATTATTTCGGATTTATCGGTTATGGTTTTTTCCATTTCAGGCTTAAAATCCGGCGGCATCGATCCGCCGATCATAGATAAAAGGAAATAGTCTCCGCCGCCGATATGCATAAAGACTTCACTTACAGAACGTACTTCTTCAGAAGGCCGCCAGGAGTATTTTTCCTGCGGCATTGCCTCGGCAAGCTGCATAACATGATTCTGCACATAATCCATTTCGGCTAATAAATCGGAAATGAATGGTGAAGCGGGGGGAGCCATTTTCTGTCCATAGACAAAATATGCCGACAAAATTATCAATGAAAGAAAATTAACTTTAAAGCTATTTTTCATAAATGCTCCTATCTGGTGATAAAAAAAGGAAAGAAATAATTTATTGGTAAAAATTAAAAAAAAATTATTTTTGATAAGTTTATCGCTCATCACATTCCGCAATTTATTATAATTGGTGTGAAGCTTTTTTTATTATCAGAACTTTTCAGATACTGTTTTTACAATGTACATAAACGGAAAACCCTCGGCACTATTAAAATTAATTCGACCTTTGAATTTCCTGATTACATTTTTGTCGGTAATAGTCGCTGCATTAATTTCATCCGAAGCCGATGCTTTTTTCCGGTTACCGGGACAAATTGAAATAATATTTTTTGCTGCACTCTCCGCTGCATTTACAGCTTCGGCGGGCTACGTAATTAATGACTACTTCGATGTCAATATAGATAAGATTAATCGTCCGGCCAGACCATTGGCAAGCGGTATTATCAAGCGGAATGAAGCGGCGGTAATTTATTTTATTTTATTTCTGGCAAGCCTTGCTCTATCCGGCTTTGTAAGCATACTCGCACTCCTGATTGTTTTAACAGCTTCAAGCCTGCTGTTTTTGTA
>CAYSGP010000478.1:0-6100 GCA_964430095.1 uncultured Ignavibacteriaceae bacterium | reverse complement strand
TATGTTTAATTCCTGCCAAAAGCAGGAATTAAATAATCCTAAAATATTTAAGGAGGCACAAAATGCCGCAATTAAAATTTATGACATTGGCACGCCATATTATTGAAGGAGAAAAATTACATCCCGAAGCTACCGGCGAACTTTCCAAGCTTCTTCACGACCTGTCACTTGCCGCCAAAATTATTTCACTTGAAGTAAATAAAGCCGGTCTGGCAGATATACTAGGCTTTACCGGCAGCAGCAACATTCACGGCGACCGGGTAAAAAAGCTCGATATGTTTGCTCATGATATGATTTTCCGGGCACTCGATCACGGCGGTCATTTATGTGTAATGGCTTCCGAAGAGGAAGAAGATATTATCCACATTCCGGATAAATTTAAGATCGGAAAATATGTCCTTCTTTTTGATCCGCTCGATGGATCCTCAAACATTGATGCAAATATCAGCATCGGGACAATTTTTTCAATCTATAGACGAACCTCTTCCGACGGAAAACCCGGTACATTACATGATTGTCTGCAGCAGGGAATGAAACAGGTAGCTGCCGGTTATGTTGTATACGGATCGAGTACAATTTTGATTTATACAGCCGGACATGGAGTTCATGGATTCACGCTGGATCCTTCATTCGGAGAATTCATATTATCACATGAAAATATCCGCTGTCCTGGGAAAGGATCTATTTACAGCATCAATGAAGGAAATTATAAATACTGGCACCCGGGTTTAAAAAAATATATTAAATACCTGCAGGAAGAGGATAAATTAACCGAACGCCCTTATTCATCAAGATATATCGGTTCTATGGTTGCAGATATTCACAGGAATTTATTATACGGCGGAATATTTATGTATCCTGCTGATTCAAGGCATCCTGATGGAAAATTACGTTTGATGTATGAATGCAACCCTATGGCTTTTATAGTTAAGGCAGCCGGAGGCTTAGCTATGGACGGAACAAAAAGTATACTTGAAATACTGCCTGAAAGCCTGCATCAAAAGACTCCGATCTTTATCGGCAGCAAGGATGATGTAAATATGGTAATGGACTTCATTGCAAAGGAAGAAAAAGTGTCGGCTTAATTCCTTTATGTGAAAAGAAAGATATGATTTTCAAAAAATATAGCAATTATGATGTCTAATCTCATTGATTTTTAATATAAATAATGGTACATTTGTCCGGTAATAAAAGGACATTTATCCATGGCTCAAAAAAACGGCAGCAGGCTAACTGCATCAGCCTCATCAATCGGGAAAATAAAAGAATTGAATGAGAGATATGCTCTCACAATAGGTGATATTGCGGCAGTTCTGGATGTAGCACCGAAAACGATAAGCAGGTGGACTAAAACCAGGAAAAATTCTGAAGTTATATCTGAACAAAAGGCTGACAGTCTAGAAATTTTAGAATCGATATTATCCCTCGGGAAAGAAGTCCTTGGTTCAGAGGATGAATTGAACCATTGGCTTCATAGTCCTGTTTTTGCTCTTGACGGAAACAAACCTGTAGATCTTATCAAAACAGAATCGGGAAGGCGGCGGGTCGAAGAAGTCCTCCATCAAATAGAACACGGAATTTTTTGATTGCTTAAGCTTTACCGCATCTGCAGAAATTTGTATAATCCGATCGACCCTACAGGTGCAAGTCAAACTCCCGGGCGCTGGCATATATTAGGTCAAAGCGTTCTTTATTTTTGTTCCTCTCTGGCTATGTGCATCCTGGAGCTAAAAGCCAACTCAATTTCCTTTGCAGCAATGAGATTGGAATATCATTACATACAATTAGATATTAATAGCGGCAATCTTAAAATTGAAGAAGTGCCGGAAAGTTTTTATTCAAAAGATTGGGTTTCCGCGAGAGAAACAACTCAGAAATTCGGAGATGAATGGTATAGTTCAAGCCGGTCGCTAATCTTAAAAGTCCGCAGTGCAGTCTTACCCACCGATTCAAATTTTATATTAAATACAACTCTCTTTGACTTTTCCAGATTAAAGATTGAAAAGCCGATGAAAATTCCGCTGGATACCAGGATTAACTAGGAAAAAACCCTCCCATGAGTCTATTCTTATAATGCACCATTCAGTTTCAGTTTAACTTTATTTTTGTTTATCAATAATACCGCATTTAGTTGTTTAATTGAACAATGGATTTATTCTCATTGTAGAATAAGATGTAATCAAAATCAATAATTCTATAGATGAGAATAACTAAATTAAAATATTCAGCATTAGACCATCGCATTAGGTATGCTTTAGATCCCGGATGTTTTTAACTCACAACTTTTCGTCGCTTTAGTTTCATTTCCTGCATATAAGCAAATTTATCTTAAAAGGAGTAAAAAAATGAGAAGCTTTACCAAAGCAGCTGTATTTATTTTTCTTTTTGCGCATCTTCATTTTTCTCAACCTAATTTAGAGATACCTGATCCCTTTCAAGGAAATTATAACTTGGGAAGCTCCTCTGAAATTGCCCTTTTTTGGCATTATAATAATAGCGGCGACTCAACAGTAAACTACCAGATTATCGATTACTATGGCGCATCCGGTCAATATATTCTTGATTCTTCAGCGAAAGGGACATATTCAGGTAATTTAGGCACCGGTTATAATAATGGTTTTGCCCATTTTTATTTTGATGCGATAACCGGCGATTTTAACGGTGACGATCTGGATGAAATAGCTTCCGCATGGGAGACAACCAATAATTCAATCAATATAGTAATTCCTAAAATAGATAAAGGATCCTTAAGCTGGGATGAGGAAAATGTTTTAAAACTAACAAATGTTCTTTATCCGAACCCGAATTCTTATTCAATTCGGTTCAGACTAATAAAAGGGTTCTTTGACAGCGATCCCGAACCTGAATTTGCATTGGCATTCTGGAACTCCAATGGAAATATCGAAATAAGAATTTTTAATGTAAATAGACTTACGTTAATGCCTGAAGAAAAAGCTATGATAGATGATGAGTATATGGATCCGTCGATAAATAATTCCGGGATTTATGATATAGCCGCAGGAGATTTTGACGGAGACTTGAAGGATGAGATAGTTTTGGCTGCTTATAATGATCAGAGCCAGTACGGCTGGTCTATATATACTAAAGTTTATGATTGTATAGAAAACGGCGGCAGTTTTTCTTTCATACCAAAAGCAAGAAAAGATAATTTTTATACAAGGAGCGATTTTTTCGATCCTGATCATAGAGTAAATAATTTAGCAGTTGCCGCAGGTGATTTTAAAAATAATACTCTGGATCAATTTGTTGTTGATTTTGTTCTTTACAGAAATGATTCTGAAACATATAATAAAATGCTCCCTGCATCTGTATCAAAGAACCTGGATACCATAAATGTGAATCTGGATAATCTTGAAGATATATTTCAGACACTTGGGGAATCATATATTGGAATCGGCATTCTTGCAGGTGATATAAACAATGACGGTGCGGATGAAATAGTAGTTGATGGAGATGGGCGAATCAGAATTTACAGTATAGACAGCGCACTCGAATTTCAAGGATATGTCAGCAGCTTTAATGAAACAGCATCAGACAGCAGAAGAAGAATGACCCTGGCAGACCTGGATGCCAGCACCACTGATTCTGTTTGGAATCCTGAAATTATTGTTTCTTCAACAACCGAATATCAGCCGGATAATTTTCCTCACTATGAGACTCTGGAAGTGAATGTTTTTGAGCCGGTCATTGATCCTTCCGGCGATATAATATCACTTCAAGGACGGGCATCCTTAAAAGTTGATTCGGTGCTTGAAGGTACTTCTTATTACTGGGCAGTTACAGCCGGAGATTTTGATGGCGGCGGTATAAGATTAGGAACGCCCAATTATTATAGAGCAACTGATATAGTCCTGCCGCTGGTTATTCTTAATGCCCCGCCGACTCATTTCGATGTTATTGATGATGTTTCCTACGATATTAACAAAAGCTATAACGGGCAAAACAGTAATTTTTTTTCCAGATATTTTACTTCATCTGAAACTGAAATTGAGGTTGAAACACAAATTAATAGCGATTGGGTTCTCGGAGGCAGTGTATCAGGAGGATTTACTATTCCTGGATTAAAAGTAGGTGTTAAAGCAAAAATTGAGGGCGAATACGGTCAGGGATTTTCTAAAAAGGAATCCGGTAAAAACACTTACAAGGTTAACCAGAATATTACTGCCACAAATGATGATTATGTTTATGCAACTATAGTAAATTATGATATCTGGGAATACCCTATTTTGGTAAATGACACCATCCAGGGATATACGTTGGTACTTTCTCCGGGTTTAAGACAAAGATCATGGTTCCCGAGTAAAAGCCCGCTGGCCGAACAATATATTCCTGACCATGAAGTCGGTAATATTTTGTCTTACAATCAGATATCGTCACCCCAACAAAATTCGGCCCTTGATGTTGAAGTAAAATGGAATACTTCGGATGAATTTACACTTGGAGATGGGTCTCTTACCTGGACGCTGGCGAATGAGAATTCAACTCAAACAACGATCATTACCAAAGAGCATTGGTCGATAGGCGCATCGCTGGATTTTAATATTCCTGTCAAGTACATTCCAAATTTTGAACTCCATGGTAAATATTCACAAGAAACTGTATCTACAAGAAGCAACAAAGTAACATACAGTAAAGGATTGGAAGTTAATCTTTCCTCAATCGATTTAGGCATTGGAGAAACTTATTACTCGGTAATACCCTATGCATACTGGGCAAAGAACGGTGCACTTGTGCTTGATTACGCAGTCAATCCGAGTGCAGCTCCTCCTAGTGTTCCCCAGACGTGGTTTCAGGAAAACTACAGCAGTAAACCCGATCCGGCTTTAATTCTACCGTGGAGATTAGATCCTGAAAAAGGTTTCAATATCCAGGAAGATAAGCGCATTCAAACCAAGGAAATAATTTTTAATCCTGATGAACCAAAACCCGGTGAGATTATAAATATTCAGACGAGAATACATAATTACAGCTTTCAGAATACTTCAGGACCGGTTAATGCAAGATTTTACTTAGGTGATCCGGATAACGGCGGAACTCTGATTGAAAGTACAGATGGTAAAACAATTTTCAGCACAGATGATTTTATTGCTGCAAGGGAAAGTAAAATAATAAGCTTTGATTGGACTCTTCCTGAGAGTACTCCCTACTTTCCTAGAATTTATGTAATGCTGGATCCTGATAATGTACTTGACGAGATACATGAAACGAATAACAAAGGATGGAAAGTCTTAAACTATAAAGAAGGTACGACTGGAGTTGAAAATGAAGATGCTCTGCTCAATTCATTTGAGCTGAAACAAAATTACCCTAATCCATTTAATCCTAGTACAACAATTGAATATGTAATTCCAAGAGCCGGGCATGTTTCCTTAAAAGTTTATGATATACTTGGAAGTGAAGTTGCAATTCTTATAAACGAAGAAGTCAAGCCGGGGAGATACAGCATAAATTTTAATGCGGGAAATCTTGCCAGCGGAGTATATTTCTGCAGATTGGAAAGCGGACATTTCGCTTCTGTCCAAAAGCTTATTCTGCTGAAATAATTAAAGGAAGATTACTTTCCGCCGAATAAAGAAGCGGAGCAAATCATGTTTTCAGCTATAAAAGATATTATGGTTTATTTTTAACCGCTTCCAATTCTTTTGTAATTTTTTTGGTTAGTTCTTCAAGGGAAATCCCCACTACTTTTACTTTAGAAGATTTTAAAAGAATTGACGGGGGATCTCCTTGTCCGGTTACATATTTATACAATGAAAAACCCAGGCGGTTTCGGTCATTTGGAATTGGAATAAATTCACTGAGATTGTCCACAATCTTATATACTTTTTTTTCGAGCGAATTCTCCGGGAAATGCTTGGTAACCGGCGGAGGCAATGTACTCATAGTTTTACCTATTTTTTAAGTGTCCTAAAATAAAGTTGCCCGATCTCAAGTGCAATTCATAATTTGTCGGCTAAATAATAGAACCGCATCAGCAAATTGAGTAATATTGGCTTATAATTTTTAATAATAATGCATAATAGATAGGATTTATATAAAGTAAATAAGTTATTGATTATTAGGATGAGTTAAATTAGAG
>CAYSGP010000477.1:0-5861 GCA_964430095.1 uncultured Ignavibacteriaceae bacterium | reverse complement strand
TATTTATATAAACTCTTGCTCTCTCAATCCTGTCAAACTGAATTTCGTATAATGCTCTTCTGACAAGCATTGCCCCTATCATCCTTTTAATGAATTCGGTATAATGATTCCTGTTTTCTGTGAAGTGTATAATATAGTCGGGATCTTTTGCAGGCACGTAATCGTTCCCTTTGACAACTTTGAAGAGAAAAATATCCGGCACCAGAGTATAGCCTGCCGGAAGTGTAAATTGACCGGCTTGAATTTCATTCTCAAAAAGTTCCGGTCCTATATAAAAATCTCTTTTCCCCGTATTCGTCGTAATAAGATTTGTCATTATTCTTCTGTAAAGGTTTTCCAGGACAGCCGAATTATAATTTTCACCTCTTTCGAACGGCTGCAATGCCGTTAAAAATAATTTTATTTCAGGTTCAATCCCTTTTATTGCATCCGGATGGGAATTTCTTATCTGGTTATAATACCATGAGCGTCTCAAAAGCTCTTTATCAATTATTACTGCGTCCTTCCGGAAATTTTCTACATTCTGGAAGTAGTATGACGGCGATATAAAATAATCCCATTGATAGCTGAATATGACTGCGTTTTTTGTGGTGCTTTTTAGAAGAGCTTTTGTGTAATCTTCGAAATCGTAAGTATACGACTGGTTCACTTTGCTGAAATTAACATATATCTGGACGATTATAAAAAGTTCAATGATCAAAACTGAAATCATATATATATTTTTTCCCATCTTCAGGAATGAGGATAATTTCATTACTCCGAAGAGTGCAAAGAATGAGATTGAAATGTATGCCAGCAGGAAATATGAATCGATATCATTTATATCGTAATTAATCGAGTATAGAACTGTAGTGAGAAAGCAGATCGCGAGAAAAATAAAAATTCTTCTGGATTCGAAAAAGATGGCAGCTATGCCGGCAATGACTATAAAAAGAGTTACATTAAATTCAGAAAACAGTGAAGTAAAAAAATAACCAAGCTGTTTTTTCGCGGCTGCGCCGGAAGAAAATAACCAGACCTGGTATTGTTTCCCTGTTATGTGCCTCATAAATCTTTCTAAATCTACAGGATTCCCCCAGTTTATAACAGGAGATTGAGAAGCCCTTATTGGTAGATATAAATATAAGAGGATCAATATGGGAAAAAAGACTCCCAGCATCGGCAATATGCTTTTAAAGCTTTTCTTGCTGAACCGGTATTTTAGAAAATATAAATATGCGGCGCCGGGCAGAATTAAAAGAGTGGTCATGTGGTTGGAAAATCCCAGTGCAAGAAAAAAAGCAAACCATAACCAGGGGTTTTTAAATTTAAGATCCGATGCATCCCCTTCATATATATATGCTTTTACCAGTGAGAAAATTAAAAGACAAAAAAGAAAAACCTGGAGTGAATATACTTCAACGGAAGTGCTTTGAAACCAGTATGTCCTGCTGAATGCAAGTATTAATCCTGCCGATACCGCAGTTAAATAATTTCTTGTTTCTTTAGATTTATCTGTTTTTTCCGCAGGTTCATTCGAAGCAGAAATCTTATCCCGATCAGAAATTTTAACTTTGCCTTTTCTTTTGGTATGAACTTTTTTTTGTTCCTGTCTGATCGTCGGACTTGAGAATTTTTTTATATTATCCAGCATTACCTTCGCGGTGTAAGTAAAAACCGCAGTACCTAATGAGCACCATACAGCTGCAAGAAGATTCAGCTGAAAGGCTTTATTCAGGCCCAAAGGAATTAAGGAAAAAAGATAGCCGGTAAGAGTAAATAAGGGATAGCCGGTAGGATGTGCAATACCGAGAGTTGCCTGCACTGCCGAGAGTTCGCCGGAATCTATTTGTATAACCGACGGAGCCAGGGTTGCAAGGTAGATTATAAATGAGAATAAGCCTGTCAGAACCGCAAAATATTTTTTCATGAAATTCAAAATTCACCTTGCAAAAATTGAGATCTGCTGCAATGCAAAATAATTGAAAATTTTCAGTGATACTTTATTTTATTTGAAATTATTTTTACCCGTGTATTCATCAAATAGGGCAAGATTTGATTGAAGGGCTTTTGAAATCCGGGTATGCAGCTCTTCTGACGAGCGGAATGCCATCCAGTGAGCAATAATTTTATTTTTCTTTTCGTCGTTCGGCATTAAGGATGAAGTTGCATTGAATATATTCTGGTTGGCAGCCTGCAGTTCTTTTAAGAAAATAAAATTTTCCTTAAGCATGTAGAGTGAATTATATTTTTCCCCGAGACTTGTAAGTATGGAAACGGACTTCAGAGTCCCTTTTCCGCGGAGTTTACTGAACAAACTCGGAGTACTAAGTGTTAAATACTGCAAAAGAAAATCTATATCCGCTAGTCCGCCCGGTGTTTTTTTAACATTTATAATTCTGCTCCGTGTATTCGTAATGCCTAACTGGCTGTAAAGCTTTTTCCTCATATTCATTATTTCTGATTTCAATTTCTCCTTATTCTCCGTATTTATTCTTTCAGCTGCAGCATCAGTAAAGCTGTTGAAAATTTTTTTGCTGCCCGAAACAAAATTAATTTTACAGAGCGACTGAAGCTCCCATATCCTTGCACGGGTTTTAATATAATTTTTGTAGCTCTCAAGATCCCAAACCAGCAGACTGCTTTTTCCTTCCGGCCTTAAGCGGCAGTCTGCATCAAAAGGCTTAAATTGTTCTTTAAATCTTAAGAGAAGCTCCTGGAAATTTTTTTGGAGATAAGATTTATTATCAAGACCCTTCACGACAAAAATCAAATCAATATCGGATGCAAAAATCATCTCTCCGCTTCCGAAGCTTCCCATTCCTGCAATAAAATAATCTTCACCGTTTTTCTCCATGAATTCTTCTTCCGAAATAATTCTTATTTGAGTACTGAAGTAGGCGCTTAATAATTCCGAGAGCTTTGGAACAGAAAGCAGCTTTAAACTGTGCTGTACTGATAATAAGAAAAGAGCTTTCTTGGTAGACCAATTATTCATGACGGCTGCATTAATTTTTTCGAAAACTCTTTTTGTCAGGAAAATTTCTTTCAGCTCTTCATCTTCTGCAAACAAGTCTATTGATTTTTGAGAATATTCGCAAAGTGCAAGGAATGATTTGAAAAACCTTTCATCATCGAATGCGCTGTACCAGATTGAAGGAAAATTGTCCGATTTTATTATTCTCACAAAATTCTGCAGAATAAGATCAGGGTTTAAAGATTTTCTAAGGTATTTAAATAATTTTCCCTCAATATTCCGGAATGATTCAACCGTGTTTTTATTAAATTCTTTTTGCCCCAGCAAGCCCATGCCTTCTCTTAAATACCGGAGATCTTTTTCTGCCCTGGTTTTATTATCAAAAATTATTTCGGGAATTTTTGCCGAGTAGCTTTTTTCATCCTTTATTCCCAAGATAGAATTAAAAATTTTCAAGACATTTTTTCTGGTTTTCGTAACCGCTTCGGTAAAAGCCGGTGAACCGGGATAATCAAGAAAGGCAGCCAGCTTTTCAAGCATCTCTCCTTCAGCAGGAATGCTGTGTGTCTGTGCATCATTCATGAGCTGCAGGTAATGTTCAATTTTCCTGAACAGTATATATCCTTCCCTGAATATCCGGGCCTCCTCTGCTGTCAGCAGAAGTTTTTCTTCAAGCATTTTAATGGCATCGAGGGTATTTCCGGTCCGGATATCTTTATACCTGCCGCCGTTTAAAAGCTGAAGCGCCTGGACAGAAAATTCTATATCTCTGATTCCTCCCGGAACCAGCTTGATATTTTGGTCATCCGGTAAATTTTTTTCAATGCCGCTCTTTAATCTTTTAATCTGTTCCATAGGTGAAATTGAAAAAGAAGCCGGATAAACGAAAGGAGTGATATAGTTTTTAAATTTATTGAAAAGCTCTTCATCTCCCGCAGCAAACCCGAGCTTAATAAGCATCTGCCTTTCCCAGTCTTCACCTCTGCTTTCATAATAATTAATATAATCTGCGTAGCTTCTGCAGAGGGGGGAATTCCTTCCATCGGGCCGGAGGCGGAAATCAACTCTATAAATATAGCCGGCTCCTGTAATGGAGGAAGCGCCTTCGATAAAGAGGTAAACGGCTTCTAAAAGAATTTCATGATATTCCTTATTGTTCGGCAGATGTTCATCTTCATCATAAAAAATAAGAAGATCGGTATCTGAACTGTAATTGAGTTCAAATCCTCCTAGTTTTCCCAAAGATACAAGGCAGTATTTTCTTAAAAGATTGTCCATTTTATATTTGGCAAGAATTTCACGGTAGCATATTTCAAACAATACTCTGGTGAGTGCTTTAGCCAAAATCGAAAGCTCCTCCGTTGTTTCCTTCAGATTAATTAATCCGAGTATATCCTTGGCGCCTATCCTTAGTATCTCCTTTCTTTTTAAACTCCTGAGGAAATTCAGTTTTGCTTCCAGGGTTTTAAATGATTCCAGGCTTTTAATTGTTGCAGAATAAAAATCGTTTTCATTATTTTTTTCATTCAGTCTTTCTTCATTGACAATTAAATAAAAGTATTCAGGATCTCTTACAAGAATATCTGTCAGATAATTGCTGTTGATGGAAATAGCCGAAAGGATTTCTACAAAATGAGGATACCTGATGCAGTTGTTCAGGAAGGAAGATTTATCAAACATCCCGGAAATTATCCGGAGCATATTAGATTCCGATCCGAAGGTAAAATATTTCGAAGATATTTCCGCAGAAAAAATATTCTGCAGCTTTTCGAATGAATCCGGGGACAAATAGCCTGCCGAGAAACCGGCAAGCTTTTTGAGAAATTCTTCCGAAAGATTTTTAATCCTATATTTTTTACTCATACCGGAAACGGAGATTATTCAAAAATAAAAACTTGCTTCTTGATCTGAAACTAAAATAAATTAAATTTTATGATTCAATAATTTGAAATAATAACATGCAAAAATACAGGCTGTCATCCCTTTTACCTACCTTCCTTCTTCAGTTTTTCTTCATTTCTTTCTTTATCCTTGTAGCCGGCTGTGCCGGTTCCAAGGACATGGGTGGTACAAGTTTTGTAATTGGTCAAGTTCAGATGGTTAGTAATGAACCTTTTGCAAAACTTGCTTTAATAAATGAGGCATCTCTATATCTGCTCGACTGCAATGAGGATGTTTATAAAATGCTATATAATAGTCAGGGAAAATCGGCAAAAATATACTACAGCAGCATGTATAAGAATGATGAGGGATTAAAGGTGCTCAAAACAATAAATGCAGAAATACTGACCGGACCGGAGTCTAACTAAATATTTATAAAAATTTTTCAGGTTTTAATATGTACAAGAATGCTTTTCTGGGATTATTAATTTTTTCATTCATAATTCCTGTCCGGATTTATGCGCAGCAAAAAAGTGCAATAAATGTTTTCGCTGAGGGAATAATTAATAACGAGCAGGTTTATCCGGTTGCCGGGAGCGACCTCCTAAGGGAAAAAGATCTTGAAGTTGCTCAATTCTTAAAGAATAATCCCGGTTATCTTGAACAAAAGAAATTAATGAAATCCGAATGGTCCTTCGGCGTGGGAAGTACGCATCCATGGCTTGCTTATAACTTTACAAACGATCAAAATTATTTCGTAGCTTCAACCTGCAGGGCAGTAGGAACAAACTGTTATATTTTTGTTGCCGATGATCAGTGGAATTCTAATGTTAATCAAACTGCAGTAAATGCAGTTGCCAATGAGTTTGATAATCATACGCCGGCAAATCCTGGCAAAGGAATTTATCAGACATGTATAGATACATACGGAAATCCGCCTAATGTAGACGGGGATTCGAAAATTATTATTCTGATTCTTGATATAACAGACGGGTATACAGGTTCCGGTGGTTATGTAGCAGGT
>CAYSGP010000476.1:0-2809 GCA_964430095.1 uncultured Ignavibacteriaceae bacterium | reverse complement strand
ACAGTTTTATAGTAATACTAAATGGATTTCTTTAGAGAATAACTTTTTAGCTACCATTGATATGTCTGGATTATACATTCATCATTTAATTCGCTTTTCCTCTTCAGGCACAGGTCCATTAGTATTGGATTCTATAACATCAAATTTAATAGTCAGCAGTTCATGGTTTACACCTGAACATACAGATACCGGTTTATACAATATTCAAATATTTACAGATCAAGGCTTGGCTCCAGTCGATAATAAACCAATTATATCAATTCAAAGTATAACCGTTAATAGGTTTCTTATTTGCGACCGTGATATTGAATCATATTATGTTAATATTCACTCATTCGACTTTAACGGCGCACATGCTGAATCCTGTTCAGGTTCAATTGAATGCAAAGTTCCTTTTTATTTTGAGAATCTATAAGTGATAGAATTACAATGAATGTGCAGTACCTTCTATTTCTCCTGCTTATCTAGAATTCCTATTATATTTAAAATTTAAATTTACTAATTAAAAATGCTTCTACTCTGGTCTTTGAAAGTACCCGAAACATTTAAAAAGATAATTTTAGAGTCCAATATTTGACTTAAGACTGTCGAAAGCTGAATTTAGCTGCTGAATTCCTGCATATAAAAAAGATGTTCAATAATAAGAAGAATATGTAGTTTATTTGAAGTTATCCTATCAAGGCTGAGTGAAAATTCACATGCTTTTAGGATTGCCGGAAAAATCTGTATATCACAGATGAGTAATTCCTAAACAACCTGCTCATCATTATTATAACCGACCAAAATAGGTTCAATAATTTCATCAAGCTTAATCCATTGTTTTAATGCTGTAATTGAAGAAATTGTTAAACGGGTATTTATCGGTATTATTTTTATCCCGGATTTCGTTATGACATCCTGTAAAACTATCATTTCAGTTCGAAGTTCATCAGTTCTTATTTTTGCTGCTGTTTTAAAAGGCTTTTCAATTTCTTTATGTTTCAGCAAAATTTGTATTATTTCCGGATCATACTTGGCAGGCGTTTTTAACATATCTTTAAGCATTAATTCATTATTGTAATTTACAGTGGTATTATTATCCATTGAAATTAAAATGTACAGGATTTTTGCTCCCAAAGGAATAGCGGTCGAAATTCTTTCATTATTTAATAAGAGATTAGTATGGAGCAATATATTCGCCACCCCGGAAAATTTTGGTATTCTGCTCAACAGATTTGCAGCCAGCTCATAATGATTTTTGCAAATTGAAAATCTTTTTGCCGCGTTAAGTCCTTCCTTATTCAAAGATACTTGAATCCAAGTCGGCATTAATGCCAGGCCGATATTAAAGAGTTCTAATGAACGAAGAATTTCCCATTTTTCTTCTAAAGAAATTTGATTATAAAAACCAAGCACTATCAACCCTTTGTTTTTTATTCTGTCAATCTGGGCAGCGGCATAAGGATTTATTACGGAAATCATATCTTTGAGAAGATTTGATATTTCACCAATTGTTCCGTTAAGCAATTCACTTAAATTTTCATTTTTCAGCTTTATTTGATTATATAAATATTGATTTTCATTAACTAAATTATATTGTACAACAGAATTCTTAACTATTTTCTTTAATTCATTATCATCCCAGGGCTTACTTATATATCTGCTTATACCTCCGAAATTAATGGCTCTTATAGTATCATTCTGATCGCTGAATCCGGTAATTAAAACCTTCAAAGTATCGGGATGAATTTCAGTCACTTTTTGGAGAAGACTCACTCCGTCCATTCCCGGCATCTTCTGGTCGGAAATTACCAGTGAAAATGGTCCCTCGGCCCTGAGCATTTCTTCAATTTTCATTGAATCCTCTAAAAGATGAAGCTGAACATCTTCCTTTCTCATTAATGATCGAAATGAGGAGAGCAAATTAGCTTCATCATCTACATAGAGTATTTTTTTATTTGGGGAAAATGAATTCATATCTTTAGTGACTCTCTAAATTTAAATGCGAGCTTATCTATCGAAGGATCGTGAGTTGGATTATGATCCGAACCGTCCAGGCAACCCGCTATTTGGAGTATCTTTGTTATGTCATCATTTGCTTCAAGCGCATGATGATTTTCAACTGCTTCGATTATTTTTGAAGGAATATTCCAGAGGTTTAGAAGCACTGCGCCAAGCTTTGTATGTTCAAACAGGAATAAATTTTCTTCAGCTTCGGCTATAGACATTTTATTCTGCTCTGAAAGCACCAGGAATGCATTAAATTCTTCAGGTTCAGTATAAAGCCAAACAAGATATCCGATATCTGAAAGCAGTGCCGAGATAAATGCAAGGTCTGTATCGACATTTTGCCCCCAGGCTTCCGCAATTCTTTTTGCAATTATTGCTTTCTTAAGTGACTCATGCCAGAAATGATTAATTGTTTTTTCGAATCGCTTATCGAGACTATTTGAAAAAGTATTTAAAAGCTCAAAAGATATTATCAGTGCCCTTAATTGCCTTATTCCAATTAAAATTAAGGCACTTTGAACGGAAATAATTTCTTTTCTGACGCCATAGCTTACTGAATTAGCTATCTGCAAAATCTTAGTTATTAAATAAGGATGAAATTCTATTTCTTCAGTTACTTTGTGAATATTAATATTTTCTTCATTCAGTAATTTGTTAAGGTTCCAGCTTATCTGCGTCGGTGCAGGCATTTTGCTGAAAACGCCTAGATACTTTCGAAGTTTTTTCTTATCGAGATCATCATTTATGTCGCAAAATTTCTTTATTTTATTTTTTAAATCAGTATCATCCCACGGTTTCATCAAATAATAATGGGCATTTC
>CAYSGP010000475.1:0-15933 GCA_964430095.1 uncultured Ignavibacteriaceae bacterium | reverse complement strand
GCGGAATTTTAGGCGCAACATTTATCGTTAATTTATTATTCGGTTGAATATGAAAGTAGTAATACCAGGCAGCATTCCGCAAGCTGCTGCCGGCCTGCTGAAAAAGGAAGGATTTAAATTATCAATACTTAAGGATGAATCCGGCCATGAAGAACTTTTTAATGAAATAGCCGATGCTGATGCTGTAATTTCTTTAATAAACCAGAAATTCAATCCTTATGTTATTGAGAAAATGAACCGCTGCAAAATAATAGCTAATTACGGAGTGGGATTCAACAATATTGATGTTCAGTATGCAAGAGAAAAAGGAATAATTGTGACTAATACTCCGGAGGTCCTTACAGATTCTACAGCTGATTTGGCAATAGCCTTGATGCTTGGCTGCGCAAGAAAAATTATAGAAGCCGAAAATTTTGTAAAGGAGGGGAAATTCCACGGCTGGAGGCCGCAACTATTCCTCGGAACCGAATTGAAAAATAAAATATTCGGAGTAATCGGCGCAGGGAGAATCGGAACTGCTGCCGCAATCAGGGCGCATTCCTTCGGAATGAAAATTATTTACTATTCGAAAAAAGAAAATAAACACCTGGGAAAGGTTGTAAAGGCAAAAAAAGTATTATTAAATTCCCTCCTTAAAAAAGCTGATTTTATTTCACTCCATTTGCCTTTAACGAATGAAACATACCATCTTTTGAATAAAAAAAAACTTAATTTGATTAGACCGGATGCCGTTCTTATTAATACCGCAAGAGGAGAAATAGTTGATGAAAAAGAATTAATTGAATTGCTGAAACAGAAAAAAATTTCTGCGGCCGGTTTTGATGTATTTGAAAATGAGCCGAATCTTAACCCTGATTTGTTTAAACTAGATAATGTTCTTCTTCTTCCTCATATCGGGAGTGCAACAAAGGAAGCCAGGACAAATATGGCTCTGCTTGCAGCAAGGAATGTAGCTGCAGTATTAAAAGGGAAAAAACCGATTACTCCGGTTTAAAATAAATTTAGGAAGGGAGAGAAAAATGAGAATAGGGATTCCGAAAGAAAATTTAAAAGAAGAAAAACGGATTGGTTTAGCGCCTGCTGGGGTGGATTCTTTAATCAGATCCGGACATACTGTTTATGTTGAAAGCGGTGCGGGAGAAGGAAGCCATTTTACAGATGAGGATTTCAGAAAAACCGGAGCAAAAATAGTATTTAGTCCCGATGAGATATTCGGCAGATCGGAATTAATTGCTAAAGTAGCCCCCATAACTGAAAAAGAAGCCATCCTCCTGGAAAAGGAACAAATCCTAATGGCATTTCTTCATCTCGCTGTTGCTTCAAAAAAAACAGTTCACAAGCTGCTCGAGAAAAAAATTACGGCAATTGCATATGAAGTTATTGAAGATAATGAAGGGCTTCCTGTGCTTCATTCAATGAGTGAAATCGCAGGTCCGCTTTCCATACAGATCGCGGAACGGTATCTTGAAAGTCATACAAAAAGCGGAAGAGGAATTCTTTTGGGAGGAATTACGGGAGTTGCGCCGGCCGCAGTAGTAATTTTAGGAGCGGGAGTAGTCGGCACTTCAGCGGCTAAGGCAGCCATGGCAAGAGGAGCACAGGTTATTATTTTAGATCATGACCTGAAACGGTTAAGAAAAATTGATGAAACTTTCAGAGAAAAAATAACTACCGTTGTTGCAAATCCTTATACTATATCCAGAGGAGTAAAATTTGCCGATGTATTGATCGGTGCGGTTCTTAAAAAAGGAGAAAAAACTCCTCATCTGGTTTCCGAAGAGATGGTTAAACAAATGAAAAAAGGGGCGGTAATTGTTGATGTTTCCATTGATCAGGGAGGCTGTATTGAAACCAGCAGAATTACCTCTATTTCAGATCCGGTTTTCAGAGTTCATGATGTAATCCATTATTGTGTTCCTAATATGCCTGCACTTGTAGCCCGTACCGCTACTTATGGATTGAATAATGCCGCTGTAAATTATATTCACGATATTGCGGAGAATGGTCTTTCTAATGCGCTGATGGGTAATACGGCCTTAGGCCGGGGCGTTTGTATGTATAACGGTTACTGCTCCAATGAACCGATTGCCAATATGCTGGATATTGAATTCAGGAAGTTAAGAGTTTTTGCAAATAATTAGAGTTGTCAGATTAATCCATGATAGCTGTAATAGGTGATATACACGGCTGCTTCAATACGCTCAAGGACCTCGTTTCAAAAGTAAAAAAGAAATATCCTTCAGTAAATCTTTATTGCGTTGGAGATCTGGTAGACCGCGGGAATTTCAGCTATGAGGTGATGGAATTTATCATCAGGAAAAAAATAAAATTTACACCGGGAAATCATGATTATATGTTCTATTATTTTATTAAATTTCCTAAAAATCATCTCGGTAGGGCATGGCTCTACAACGGTTATGAAACGACACTAGCTTCATATAACAACAGGTATGAAAAAATAGCAGAGCATATTGATTTGATTACTTCGCAGCCTTTGTTTATAAATAATGATGATTGTTTCATTTCGCATGCCGGAATCTCGGTTTATTATAGATCCAAGGTTGCAAAAGATTTTCAAACCAATCTGAACTCCCTTAAAAACCTGATTGAATCTGATATCGATTGTGAACACGGCGTTCTATGGACGAGGGACAAATTATTAAATTTAGGAAAGCTGCAGGTCGTCGGCCATACCCGCCAGCCTGAGGTGCTTTATATTAAAGAAAACAATACTGCTTATATTGACACATCGGTATACACGGGAAACAAATTAAGTGCGGTAATTGTTGAAAAAAATAAAATACTGGAAATAATCTCCATTCCTACTTATACCGAAGATATTGAATAATGATATGCTGATAAAACTTGGCAATTGTGAAATAAGAAATTACAGGATCAATGATACGGAAGCCCTTCTGAAGTATGCTAATAATTGGAATGTATCTATAAATCTCCGGGATGGTTTTCCTTTCCCTTATACAATCCAGGATGCTTCAGACTGGATTGATTTTACAATTCATCAAAATCCTCAAACCAACTTCGCAATTGCCGCGCAGGAGCTGATTGGCGGAATAGGAATTACACTGCAGAGCGATGTTCATAGGAAATCTGCAGAAATCGGTTATTGGCTGGGAGAACCTTTTTGGGGGAAAGGCATAATAACTAAAGCATTGACGGCGATGACTAAATATGCTTTCAATAATTTTGATCTGATTAGGCTTTATGCGTATGTGTTTGAAACTAACCCGGCTTCTATACGAGTACTGGAAAAGGCGGGTTATAAATTGGAAGGCAGGCTCAGGAAAAGCGTAATAAAAGACGGCCAGATCCTGGACCAAATGGTTTATGCCATGCTTAAGGATGAACTCACATCCCATGAAAAATTTTAAATGTAAGTTTTAGTATCTAAAAAAAACTTTTTCCCGCTTCTTTTAAATTATCTATGAATGTTTAAGATCACTGCATTGAAAAATAGGAATTATATTTTTGAATTTGTAAAATGGCTTGTAATGTCTTTTGCAATTCTTATGTATTCATGCAACGCCCCGAGGAATAATCCGCTTGATCCTAATAATCCTGATATATCATTTTCAGTTATAGAAGGCAGTGTCAGTACATCATATGCCCCAGTTATAGGGATTCCCGGCGTACTTGTTTTCTGGGAACCGGGAAATAAATTAGTGAAAACAGATGCAGACGGTAATTTTATCCTAGAAAATATTAGACCTACTGACGGAAAATTGATATTGCAGAAAGAGGGATTTAGAACAGATACTATAATCATTAGTTGGAATGGGAGCAGCCGTATTTCGAAACAGGTTCATTTAGTCAGTCTCCCGAAGATGGAATATTTGAATATTACTACATCTGTTGAATATGAATTATCAGGGATGTCAAGTAAGCTCAGTTTTACTGCAAAGATCGAAGACAAGGATAGTCAAATTGATTCTGCTTATATTGAGAATACTTTAATAGGCTTAAAAAAGAAGATGGAGTTTTCCGAGGAAGAATATTCTTTGGTATTAAATCAGGATGATCTGCAGTCGAGTAACCTTGAAGATCTCATTGGTGAGGATTTTGATTTATTTATTTCCGACTCAGCCTTAGGTAATGCATTTAAAGTGGGCAGCGGAAGAATAACACGCGTAATAAATGAGGAACCGCAGGCAGTATCCCCGGCAAATTCCGATACCGTCAGCTCTCCTCTTGTTGTTCAATGGAATCCGGTTGCTCTCGGATTTTCTTTTAATTATATCGTTGAAATTTCTACCAACGAAACGGGCAATCCTCAAATGATTTATTCCAGCAGTCTTATGGATCCGGGAACAACTTCGCTGAATACTGAATACTCTTTATCTCCCGGAGAATATTTCTGGATAGTCTGGGTTATTGATCAATTTAATAACAGGGCAAAATCTAGGCCTGCTATTTTTGTAATTCAATAGCTATATTTAAATAACCTTAAAACTTTTCTTATTTTCCTAATCATTTGAAATTAGGGTAAAGGAGATCAATTTTTTAAATTGAAAGCCGACAGGAAATGAATAATAACTCTGCAGAAAATATCGAGCAGATTAGATCTATTACTAGGGAACAGTTCGATACACTTTATCATATAAGCCGGACATTAAATTCTGTCGCAGTTGAAGATATTTTAATAGAAGAAAGCTTGGATCTGATCATTAATGTACTGAACGCAGAACGGGGGCTTTTTGTTAAATATAATGAGCAGAAAGATTCGTTCGAAATTATTGCGGCAAGAAATATTGAAAAAGAAAATATTGAAGATCTCTCTGCATTCTCGTCCGGGGTGCTGAAGCGTGTTATAGAAACTTCGCAGCCTTGCCTGTTTCATGATGTACAGAGCGACCCCAACATCTCTCAATTTGAAAGCATACAAATTCATAATATAAAATCTATTCTCGGGGTTCCGATTTTTAGGGATAATAAAGTATGGGGAGTGCTGCTGATCGACAGCCGATCAAACCGGAAGGAATTTACCGAAGAAAATCTTGTCTTCCTTGATTTTTTCTCCAATCTCGTATCGCTTGCTCTTGATAAAATAATCCGATACCAGGAATTACAGAACGAAAATACAATTTTAAGAAATCAGCTGCAGGCCTCAAAAAAAATTCCTCAGCTTATCGGCGATAGTCCGGTTATGCAGAATATGGTTTCACTAATACATAAAGTTGCAGCTACAGATGCTACTGTTCTTTTGCTCGGAGAAAGCGGCACCGGCAAGGAAATTGTCGCAAATGCAATTCATAGTTTAAGCAGAAGGAATGCTAAACCTTACCTGGCTCAGTTTTGCGGTTCCATTCCGGATACATTGCTGGAAAGCGAATTATTCGGATATAAAAAAGGTGCATTCACGGGTGCCTCAACAGATAAAAAAGGATTATTTGAAGTCGCAAATTCAGGTACTTTCTTTTTGGATGAAATTGCCGATATTTCAATGGCACTGCAGGCAAAACTCCTGCGAGTTCTTCAAAATAAAGAAATAATAAGGTTAGGAGACACACAGGTAATTAAAGTGGATGTCAGAGTTGTGGCTGCAACAAACAAAGATTTGAAGCTATTAACAAAAGAAAGTAAATTTCGTGAAGATCTTTTTTACCGCCTGAATGTTTTCCCGATAAGAGTACCTCCCCTAAGGGAAAGAAGGGGGGATATTCCGCTGCTGACAAAACATTTTATAAAACAATTTTCTCCAGATAAGGAGATATTTATTTCTTCCCAGGTATTAAGACTTCTGGAAGATTATAATTGGCCGGGGAATGTAAGACAGCTTGAAAATGTCCTGCATAGAGCTTTAATTCTATGTGATTCCGATAAATTAATGCCTGAACATGTTCTTTTTGAAGAAGCAACGGAAGATATAAATTTCAGCGGGACTTTAAGGGAATTTGAAAAAATTCTTCTTCAGAAAAGATTAAAAGAATTTGAAGGGAATCGAACTGCAACAGCCAGATCTCTTGGTGTTTCGGTTCGATGGGTGCAGCTTAAGATAAAAGAAATGGGAGAAGATACTGCTAATGTATAATACAACAACTGAAGTATTATTTAAGAAATTTGAAATTGTAGAAACTTTAAAGAAAGATGCTTATACGGCGGTCTATATTGCCGTGCATACCTATTTAGGTAAAAAAATTATTCTTAAAACTCTTAATACTAGTGAAATTACCGATAAAACTATTACCTCAAGATTCAGAAGAGAAGCAAAAATACTAGCAAAGCTGAATCATCCGAATCTTATAGAAGTTCTAGACTTTGGTACTTATGAAAATTATTTTTATTTGTCTTTTGAATATTTTGAAAGCCGTAATCTCCGTGAAATCATAAAAGCAAATAAACTCTCGCTGGAGGAGAAACTAAATCTGCTGAATCAGCTGCTGCAGGCGGTGGAAGCTGCTCATCAGAACCAGATTGTGCATAGAGATATCAAGCCGGAAAACATACTTGTTAATTCCAGGCTTCAGTTAAAAATAGCTGATTTTGGATTAGCTTTAATACTCAACGATACCAATGTTACCCAGAAATCTTCCATTGTAGGCACTCCCAGTTATATGTCTCCCGAGCAGATACGCGGCGAGATTCTGTCAACTCAATCCGACTTATTTTCGGTAGGTATTGTTACTTATGAATTATTTACCGGGCATAATCCTTTTATAGGAAAAGATATAAGTGATACAATAAATAAAATCCTTAACTTCGACGAAAATCTTATTACTCAAGATATTGAAACTCTTCCGGTCAATGTACAGAAAGCGATAAAAATAATGCTGAAGAGGAACCCTAAATCAAGGGCTTCCTCGGTTAATGAAGTTTATAATCTTTTTGGGTTCACGCCGAGCGGGGAGCAAAAAATTTATAAAAGATTTTTCCCCTCAAGACCCCGCAGAAAAAAGACTTTAATATTATCCGCTGCCGTATTAATCATACTGATTGCTGCCGTTTTCTTCTTCTCTCAATATTTTCTTTCTTTTAAATCAGGATCATCAGGTGAATCCTCCCTGAATAAAAATGAAATTAATAAAATCCAGGAACCGGATAGAAATTCCGACAAGCCGGGGAAGAACGAAGCGGACAAGAATAAACCTCCCGCTGCTAATTTAGCAATGGATTACGGAAAACTATTTATCGAATGCTCTCCGTGGGGAGATGTTTATATTGATAATGTTAAAGTTGATACAACACCGCTAAAAGATTATATAAGACTAAAAACCGGAAGGCATACAGTAAAAGTAGTTCACCCGGATTACCCGGCATATGTAAAAAACATTAAAGTTGCGGGTGCACAAATCGAAACAATAGTAATCGATTTTAAATATTCTATCGGGTATTTAATATGTAATATTAATCCCTGGGGTGATGTATATATAAACGGCCAGCTTAAAGGTACAACGCCGCTGCGTGCCCCGATTTTGCTTTACCCTGGAAGGTATACTTTAACAGTGACAAACCCGCAGTATGGTAAAAAAGAAGCTATCATAGACGTAAAAGCCCGAGATACTTTGAACTACAATTTTAATTTCGAAAATCTGGATTCGTTAAAAAATAATCCTTAAATTTTCCTTTCTTTTGCCAATCATAAAAGACTTAGAGGACAGGTGAGATTTTTTTTAATCTCATATATTTTAATCTATTCAGTGCTTGCTTTTACTCAAGTCCACAGGGATAAATCCGGTATTAATACTGATTTGCCGTTTGTAAACGGGCCTTCCCAAAAGGCTGAAAATGAAGATACTGTAAAAACTCATGTGCAGGATTCCTTGATAAGCCTGAAGAGAAACCTTGAGAAATTCGAATACAGCCTAGTTATAAATGGTGCAAACCGGCTGCTGCTGAAAAAAGAGCGGTTATTGAAGAAAGAATTAATTGAAGTGTACCGCCTTAAAGGGATATCTCATTTTGCCCTGGCTGAAGATGAAAATGCCGAAAGAAGTTTTGTGGAAATTTTAAAAATCGACAGCACCTTCACCCTAGACTCGACAAAAATCTCTCCTAAAATCATATCCTTCTTCAAAAAAGTTAAAGATGATTTTTTCGCAAGAAATCTTCAGAACAGCGAAAAATCTGCTGCAAGAATTGATACTGTTTACGTTCCGCGTATCTATGAGCAGAAGATCGGAAACAGAGTCAGCCAGGCTCTTATCCGATCAATTATCTTTCCCGGTCTTGGGCATTTGTACCAGGGAAGTTCTCTAAAAGCATGGACATTAACCGGATTGTCCGCTGCTGCTATCGGATCTATAATCTATTTCTCAATAGATGCTAATAAAAAAGAAGAATTATATGCGAAAGAGACGGACCCTGGATTAATCGAATATAGGTATGATAATTATAACCGGGCTTACAAGCTTAGAAATATCTCCATAGCTGCTTTTGCGGGAATATGGCTTTACAGCCAAATAGATCTTCTGTTTTTTTCCGATCTTTTTGAAGTTAATATTAAAGAATCAGATGTCTTGGGGAAAAATCAATTCGAAATAAATTTTACATACCGTTTTTAATCTTAAAAGCCGAAATATCATTCATCTTAATGCAATTAATTCGCACAGATTTTGTCAAAAAATAGTTTATAAGGAGCTAAATCATTTAATCCGGCAGAATCTCTTATGTGGCACTTAAATTGTTTTTTGAGAAAGAAAAGGAATGAAATTGAGATATAAGAAATTTGAAATATTTTCCGGTGAGACAATTAGAAAATCCAGGAATGAATTAATGTCGGAATGCCTTAAGCTGGGACTTCCTGTAAGAATAGATGACAGTTACAAAACGCTCCAGCTTTTTATCGATTTAACTTACGAAAAAAACAGCTTGTTTAGTGAAGATGATTTTGGAATTGAGAAAAGAGTTAAAAAGCATTTCTTCATAAAAAAACTTTTCTCCGGAATTTATTCAAAAATAAAATTATTATTTATTTAAGTGCGAAATCTCTTCACTCACTATGAAAAAAATTTGGGGAATTTTTTATTAGGAAATAATTAAAGTTGGGAAAGCAGCAGATAATTGCATTTTTTCATGAATGGCATCATTAATGGATTTATTTTGAAGGGTTTAAAATTCCAAATTGTAAAATTAATAATTTAAGTTCTTTTAAATAATGTCATCATAACCTGCATTTTCTCCGCAGAAAATTGCAGACTTATGATTATCCTATAATTTCTAAAATCGGAGGTTATATTGAAAGAAAAGAATCGGCAAACCTTATTTGATATAGAAACTCCTGCCGGAAGAAACGAACTTTTAAGCAAATGTATTGAACTTGGACTTCCTGTTGAAGAAACCGATGATGATGTTATACTTAAATTAATATATGAGGCAGCAAAAGATAAGTTTACTTACTACAAAAAGACCGGATCATTATAAAATTATAGAAATTTCCCCCTCAAATACCTAAAAGCCCGTAATAACCTCCCTGATGCTCGTCAGGGAGGATTACTTTTGTCAAACTTAATCAAAAAAAAATTAAAATAAAAAAGGCGGGTTTTTTTCCCGCCCTTTATCATTGAATCTCTCCTTAAAAAAAAGAGATTTAAATGATTAATACATACCGCCCATATCACCCATACCGCCGTGCGGCATTGGAGGCATCGCCGATTCTTTTTCTTTCTTCTCGAATACAACAGCCTCGGTTGTAATAAGCAGGGAAGCAACAGATGCCGCATTCTCGAGTGCAATTCTCGCAACTTTTGTAGGATCAATTACGCCGGCTTTGATCAATGGTTCAAAAGTTTCCGTAGCCGCATTGAATCCGAAATCGTCTTTTCCTTCTTTAACTTTTTGAAGCACTACCGATCCTTCGATGCCTACATTGTTAACTATCTGTCTCAGCGGTTCTTCCAATGACCGTTGTACAATTCGAATGCCCGTAGTCTGATCTGTATTTTCGCCCTCGAGCTTTTCAAGAACGGACATTGCTCTGACGAATGTAACTCCGCCTCCGGCTACGATACCTTCTTCAACCGCTGCTCTAGTGGCATGAAGTGCATCTTCAACACGAGATTTCTTCTCTTTCATTTCTATTTCTGTAGAAGCGCCGATCTTCAGTACAGCTACTCCGCCGGAAAGCTTTGCTAATCTTTCCTGAAGTTTTTCTTTATCATAATCCGATGTTGTCTTATCGATCTGCACTTTTATCTCATTGATTCTCTTCTTTATTTCGTCAGCTTTGCCGGCGCCTTCAACAATTGTTGTATTGTCTTTATCAATTACAACTTTTTTGGCGCTGCCCAGATAAGAAACAGTTGCATTTTCAAGTTTGAAGCCGCGTTCCTCAGAAATTACAGTGCCATTTGTTAAAGTTGCGATATCTTCCAGCATTGCTTTTCTTCTGTCGCCGAATCCGGGTGCTTTAACCGCACATACTTTTAGGGTTCCCCGTATTTTGTTCACTACAAGGGTTGCTAAAGCTTCGCCTTCAAGATCTTCGGCAATAATCAATAAAGCTTTCCCCTGCTGTGCAACTTTCTCAAGTATCGGCAGCAGATCTTTCATTGCAGAGATTTTTTTATCATGAATTAAGATAAAAGGATCTTCAAGATTGGCTTCCATCGATTCAGCATCCGTGACAAAGTAAGGGGACAAATAACCGCGGTCAAACTGCATACCTTCAACGACCTCTAATGAAGTATCGGTCCCTTTTGCTTCTTCTACTGTAATTACACCGTCTTTACCGACTTTCTCCATTGCGTCTGCTATTAAATCGCCGATCGATTTATCATTATTTGCGGAGATTGCGCCTACCTGTGCAATTTCATTTCTTCCTTCAACATCGCGGCTAACGGATTTCAAATATTCAACAACTTTTGTAACAGCCAAATCGACGCCTCTTTTGAGGTCCATCGGATTTGCACCGGCTGTAACGTTCTTTAAACCTTCTCTGTAGATTGCCTGAGCCAGAACAGTTGCAGTTGTTGTACCGTCGCCGGCAACGTCGCTTGTTTTGGATGCGACTTCGCGAACCATCTGTGCCCCCATGTTTTCAACTGCATCTTCAAGCTCTATTTCTTTGGCAACGGTTACACCGTCTTTCGTAACTGTTGGAGCGCCGAATTTCTTTTCAAGAACAACATTGCGCCCTTTTGGTCCTAAAGTAACCTTAACGGCGTTTGCTAATTTATCGACGCCTCTCTTTAGTTTATTCCTAGCTTCCACATCAAATTCAATTAATTTTGAAGCCATAATTTATACCTCCATTTTTATTTTTTTTCAAATTTTATTAACTGACAATTGCGAAAATGTCGCTTTCGCGCATAATTAAATATTCTTCTCCATCAACTGTAACTTCCGTCCCACTGTACTTTCCGTATAAAACCTTATCTCCAACTTTTACTTCGGGTTTTACCGTTTTTCCATCCTCGCCAACCTTTCCAGGTCCGACTGCTACAATTGTACCTTCAATCGGTTTTTCTTTGGCGGTATCTGGGAGTATTATTCCGCCCTTGGTCTTTTCTTCAGCTTCACTCGGTTTCACTATTACTCTGTCAGCTAAAGGTTTTAAATTAATTTTAGCCATATTTTTACCTCCATGTTTTATCTTATTGATTTATTGAATTAAAATCTTCCCCGGTTAAACGGGCGATTGGCTTTAGTTATTAGCACTCTCAAAATGCGAGTGCTAATATACCATTCTTATAAAATTTTGTCAACCTGCAATTGCTTCGATTATTATTAAATTGTTAAAAAACCTATATTTCCCCAGTAAAATTCTCTATATAAAAATTAAAAGAAGTGCTCAATTTTCTTAAAAAATGAAGAAATTTAACCTAAAGAATGAACTAAATAATTTAAGCAGTGCAGTAAAAATTCTCGACAGGAAGTCGTTAATTATTTTTCTTTCTGCCGCTGTAATGCAGACAATCTCCTGGTATTTTACTTCCCGGAGATTTTTCAGAGTATATTTCTTTGATGATTTTCAATTCAGCCAGAATGTATACCTGATTGAATATCTGTATTGGTTCTTCGGTGATTTCTTCACCTTCTTTCTCCTGCCCATCCTGGTAATTAAATTTCTTTTAAAAGATCGGATCAAAAATTACGGTTTAAGATTAGGTGATTATAAAACAGGAATTTTTCTTTCGCTGATTTTTCTCTGCATAATGATTCCGATTATATGGTTTGTTTCCTCCTCCTCCCAGTTCAACAGCACTTATCCCCATTTATCGGAAGCAAGGGACTCCTGGAACACATTTTTGTTTTTCGAATTCGGAATGATCGTTTACATGTTTGCATGGGAATTTATCTGGAGAGGATTTATGCTGTTCGGCCTGGAGGAAAAATTCGGTTATTATTCGGTCCTAATTCAAATGCTCCCTTTTGTTATATTGCATAACGGGAAACCTGTGCTTGAAACTTTCGGAGCAATAATAGCAGGCATTGCGCTGGGTATTTTAGCTTTCCGTACCAGATCAATTTTTTATTGTGTAGCAACCCATTACGGAGTTATGTTCAGCATTGATTTTATTTCAACTCTTAGGTATAGATCCGGCGAGTTCGGAGTAGGACTTAATTCTATAATGAATGTTATTTCAAAAAATTTTTTAGGAAATTAATATGAGATTTGCATTAAACATCGATCATGTTGCGACTCTGAGGAATGTCAGAGGCGAGAGCCAGCCGGATCCTATTGCCGCAGCGTTACTTGCTGAGCAGGCTGGAGTTGACGGGATCGTGATTCATCTTAGGGAAGACCGCCGCCATATAAATGAAAAAGATGTAAGGCTGCTTAGAGAATTAATTACAACCAAACTTGATCTTGAAATGGCGGCTGTCGAAGAAATTATAAAGATTGCATGCGATATCGGTCCTGAGCTTGCCACAATAGTTCCCGAAAAAAGACAGGAGCTGACGACGGAAGGAGGAATAAACGTAATCGATAATATAAACTTACTGAAAGATACAATAATAGAGCTGCATAAAAATGAAATTGAAGTATCTTTATTTATTGAGCCTGAAATCGAACAGATCGATGCTGCATCGGAAATTAATGCCGATTTTATAGAATTACATACCGGGGTTTTTGCAAATGCACTCTCTGAAGAAGACCAGTTTGACGAGCTTGATAAAATCAGGCTTGGTGCCAAACACGGCAAAAAACTCGGACTCGGTGTAAATGCCGGTCACGGATTAAACTACCAGAATATAAAAATATTCAGAGAGCTCAATGATATTGATGAAGTCAGCATCGGGCATGCGGTAATTGCACGTGCGATGTTTGTCGGCATACCGGAAGCGGTCAATCAGATGATACGCCTGATCAAATAATTCGGCTGTTTCAGCAAAATATTTATTATTCAACCGAAAAAGTTGAAAATGCTTAATTCAACTAAATTTGTTGAATATCAGTTTTTAGTGAGAAATTATTAAAGGGGGTGAAGCTTATTTCTGCAAGCTCACCCCGTATTCCCCTTGCATTATCTTTATTGACTGATTAATCCGGATGCTAGATCTGCAAGCCTTAAAAATTCTGCCCGGTAGCCGTGCTTGTCTTCTCCGAGAGAATTTTTTGCTAATTCTTTGGTCTTATCAAAATCTGCATTCCCTTTAAATTCGGAATCTCTTAAAAGCATCCCGAACTGTGCAGCAGCGGCAGAAAACCTGAAATTATTCGAAGTTTTATTTAATGAAACGGGCAGACCGGTTATAATGTCAGAGATTAAATTACTTGTATCTTCGTCAGGCTTTTTATACCGGATGCTTACAGTCAATATTTCTTCAGTTTCAGCAGCACTTTTCTTAATTATCTTTTCCTGATATTTTAACTTAAAATCGCCCGGAAGGTCTTCAATACTTTCCAGCGGAACCACTTCATACAAGGCAGTAACAGTGTGGCCTGCACCGATTTCACCCGCATCTTTTTTATCATCTTCAAAATCTTCATCATTTAATAATCTGTTCTCATAGCCCACAAGCCTGTAAGATTTAATTTTTGCCGGGTTGAATTCTACCTGGATTTTTACATCTTTAGCAATTGTAAAAAGTGTAGCACCGATTTCATCGACAAAAACTTTTTTGGCTTCGAGCATATTATCTACATAATAATAATTGCCGCTTCCTTTATCCGCCAAGTCCTCAAGTCTTGAGTCTTTAATGTTTTCTTCTCCGAATCCAAGGACAGTCAGGAAAATTCCATCTTTCTTTTTATCATCAAGAAAATGAACGAGCTCGCCGGTATTTGTTATTCCTATATTGAAATCTCCGTCCGTTGCTAAAATTACACGGTTATTCCCGTCTTTAATGTAATTTTCTTTAGCAATTTTATATGCAAGCATTATTCCCTGTCCGCCTGCAGTTGAACCTCCTGCCTCAAGCTGATCAATAGCGTCAAGTAATTTTTCTTTATCCGATCCGTATGTAGAGGGAAGCACTAATCCGGCTGCTCCCGCGTAAACAACTATAGCAATTTTATCATCTTTCTTTAACTGTCCGACGAGCATTTTAAATGCCCTTTTCAAAAGAGGGAGTTTGTTAGGAGGACTCATTGAACCTGAAACATCAATTAAAAATGTGAGACTGCTCGGAATATTTTCATCTTTAATTAATTCTTTCCCTTTTATTCCGATGTGCACTAAATAATTATCTTCATTCCAGGGACAATAAGAATATTCGGTATATATTTTAAAAGGCAAATCAGATTCAGGCAGCGGGTAGTTGTAGTCGAAGTAATTAATAAATTCTTCAACTCTTACGGCATCTTTAGGAGGAAGCCTTCCTTCCATTAAAAATCTTCTAGTGTTGCTGTATGAAGCAGCATCAACATCAATTGAGAAGGTGGATAAAGGATTTTTTACTGCATCTTTAAAGTTATTTTCTACGATGTAAGCGTATTCCTCTGTATTGAAATCTTCCGGCAATTCTCTAATTGTTTCAGCAGAAACAATATTCGTTATTGTATTGCTGCTTAATTGTTGATTTATTGATTGTAATTGTCCCTTTGCATGGCCTGTGACAGTTACGCATTCTCCTACAATTTGCATCGGATTTAACTTTACATTGAAATCTATTTTTTTACCTGGTTCGACCTTAATATTTTCAATTTTTTTTCTTTCGTAGCCGATGTAGGTAATGATTAGGCTATAAGTTCCTGGTGAAACTTTTAGAACGAACCGGCCATTTAAATCAGTGGCTGCGCCAATGGAAGTCCCTTCAATTATGATATTTGCGCCAATTAAAGGTTCCCCTGTTAAAGAATCCATCACGGTTCCGGTGATTGTGCCGGTTTGCGGAAATGATAAGGCAGTTATAAAGAGAAGTGCAAAAATAATTGTAGAAAGTTTCATAATAACCCCGCTCTTTTTTTAATAAGTTTTTAATTAATTTGTCGGAACATTTTTCTTTTTTCAAAATGAACCTGAAACAGAAGCTCGATTATCATTACAAAGCATTCGATAAATCGCAGATCTCACCTGATCCGCTTCAGTTTCTTCATCTCTTTAAAGACGAAAGAGATATTGAAACCATCGGTTTCATTGCATCGGTGTTCGCTTACGGAAACGTAACACAGATTAACAATACACTTAATAAAATTATATGTATGATGGAAAACAGACCTTACGAGTACCTGATCAATTCCGGCAATTTACCCCTTCATATACGGTCTTTAGGTTTGAAGCACAGGTTTTATACAGAGACAGATGTGAAATTGTTTCTTAACCTCCTAAAAAAAATTTTAAAAACGCACGGAATGCTGAAAAATTTATTCCTAAGGTTTTACAATTCATCTGAGCCCAACCTTAAAAACAATATATCTAGATTTTCAGATTCCCTGCTGAATAAAGTAGAGCCTGGAAAAATTACTCCCGGCATAAAATTTATGTTTCCAAATCCTGAATCGGGAAGTGCATGCAAAAGGATGAATTTATTTTTAAGATGGATGGTAAGAAAGGATGAATTAGATTTTGGGATTTGGAATGAAATTCCTTCTGA
>CAYSGP010000474.1:0-4902 GCA_964430095.1 uncultured Ignavibacteriaceae bacterium | reverse complement strand
TTTTAACAGCTGCATTATTATTTTCTTCATTTATCTCTTACAGCAGAATTATTAATGTTCCCCAGGACCAACCTACAATCCAGGCTGGAATTGATGCTTCATCAGACGGAGATACGGTATTAGTAGCTCCAGGAACATATTATGAAAATTTATTTTTCCGCGGTAAAAATATTGTACTCACCAGCGGATATTATGAAACAAGTGATTTGAGCTTTGTAATTTCTACAATTATCAACGGAAGTCAGCCTGAGCATGCGGACACTGCCAGCTGTATATTTATTATTGATGGAGAAGATTCAACAACTATTGTACAGGGTTTTACCATAACCGGAGGTAAAGGTACATCCTGGAAAGATGAACACAGCCCGGGCACATACCGCGAAGGCGGCGGAATTTTTACTGCTTTTTCATCTCCTGTAATTCAAAACAATATTATCATCAATAATGAAGCAATTAATAAAACGGGTTTGGCTAGTGCTGGCGGCGGGGGAATCCGGAGCGGCGATGGGAATCCGAAAATTCTTAATAATATTATTAAAGACAATAAAGGAAGATACGGTGCCGGAATTGTTTTTAACTGGTGCAATGCCATAGTTAAAAATAATATTATCGCCGGGAACAGCGGGGGCGAAGATTACGGCGGCGGGGGCATCTGGCTGAATAAATCCCATGGAGGATTAAGAATAATAGAAAATAATACTATTGTCTATAATCATTCCGCTTCGGATGGAGGAGGAATATTATTGTACAATTCCACATCGGCAACGATAAGAAATAATATAATATTTGATAATACTGCAAATACATCGCCGCAGATATCTGCCCGTTCCGGTGCAGCTGCATCGGTTTCATACAGCGATGTTGAAGGAGGATGGACCGGGAATGGAAACATAAATTCAGATCCGATAATTGATTCGTTGAACTTCATGCTGAACATGGAACTTTCCCCGTGTATAGATGCCGGTGATTCGAATTTAATTTATAATGATCCGGAAGATCCGGGCAATGCCGGAATTGCAGAAATTCCTTCATTAGGTACCGTAAGGAATGATATGGGAGCCTTTGGAGGACCGGGAAGAAATTCATTTCCGGAATCCCTGACGGGAATAAAAAATGATTCGGGAATATTACTGCCCAATAAATTCAAACTTTATCAGAATTATCCTAACCCGTTTAATCCTACAACAAAGATCAAGTTCTCTTTACAGGAATCAGGTTTTACAACATTAAAGATATTTAATATTCTGGGATTGGAAACAGTATCTTTTGTTGATTCATATATGCCTGCAGGTAATTATGAAATTATTTTTAATGCTTCCGGACTCCCGAGCGGAGTTTATATCTGCAAATTAAACCAAAAAAATTATACTAAAACAAAAAAAATGTTATTGCTTCGGTGAAGTTTTTCTGAAAATCTTCCCCTCAAATCAATTCTTTAAAAAATAAATTGAAAGTGTTAAGGTCTTCTTTTGGAAGACCTGAATTCATACAGAAATACTGCTGAAACCTTATACAATTTGTTAAAAATTCTATAGTCTGCTTTGTAGTTTTTTAGGAAAGATAGAATCCTTTTTCATGCCCGTAAAATCTTGTTGTTAATTCAAATTTTAGTTTATATTTTTCCTCGTATAAAGAGAGTGAAAAACCTGTTCATAACTTGTGGATAACAAAGGCAATGTGAAAAGGTTTCACATGATTATTTTTGGAATCCCTGTAGTTTTTAAGAATTATGGCAAAAAAAGCAAATAAAGGCTCTATTAATGTGATTCCAGCTGATGTAAAACCCCCTTCAGCCCCGGAAATTGAGGCTGCTGTTTTGGGTGCTATGTTGATAGAAAAAGAGGCTGTTCCCAAGGCGCTGGAATTGTTGACAAGTTCAAGCTTCTATTTAAAAGAGCATAAATTGATATTTGAAGCGATGGTTTCGCTCTTTCAATCGGGCGAACCTATTGATACGGTGACATTATATGAAGAACTGAAAAAAAGAGAGCGGATCGAGGAAGTCGGCGGGGCTTTATATTTAAGCAAGCTGTCGCAAAATATTTCTTCAGCAGCAAATATTGAGTATCATGCAAAAATAATTTTAGAAAAAGAAATCCTGAGAGGATTAATTGCAAGCTCACATGAAATAGCTGCATCGGCTTATCAAGGAACCGACGATGCTTTTGATATACTGGACAATGCCGAACGAAGCATCTTTGAAATTACTGAAAAACATCTGAAGAAAACTTTTACAGGAATGGACCGTGCCGTTCGGGATGCATTAGAATATATCGAGGCTATTCACTCAAAGACGAATCAAAAATTTTCTGTTCCGACCGGATTTTACGAACTCGATGACATGCTCGGGGGATTTCAAAAATCGGATCTTATAATTATTGCTGCAAGACCTTCCATGGGAAAAACTGCATTCGCGTTGACGGTTGCACGTAATGCGGCAGTTGAACACAAAGTTCCTGTCGGAATTTTCAGTCTTGAAATGTCTACGATGCAGCTTGTTATTAGAATGTTATGTGCCGAAGGAAGATTAAATGCACATTTGGTCAGAACAGGGAAACTCCCGCATGAAGAAGGAGTGAAGCTGAGCCGCAATGCTCATAAATTAATTGAATCTCCTCTTTATATTGATGATACTCCTGCTCAAACGGTTTTGGAAATAAGAGCTAAATCCAGAAGGCTGAAAGCGGAAAAAAATGTAGGCATGATTATAATTGATTATCTCCAGCTTATGCAGGGTCCCTCAAATTCCGAAAGCCGCGAAAGAGAAATATCTCATATTTCAAGATCGCTTAAATCTCTTGCTAAAGAGCTGAACATACCTGTAATTGCATTAGCTCAGCTTAACAGAGCAGTAGAAACAAGAACCGAAAAACGCCCCCAATTGTCCGACTTAAGAGAATCCGGTTCAATTGAGCAGGATGCCGATGTGGTAGTGTTTCTAAACCGCCCGGAGATATACGGAATAAAAACCTTTTCCGATAATCAGAGTCCAACAGAAGGAGTTGCCGAAGTGATTGTGGGGAAGCAGAGAAACGGACCGACAGGAGAAATAAGATTAGCCTTTATTAAAGATTATGCCCGGTTTGAAAATCTTGCGCACAGCAGGCAGATTGAGGAGTACTCTTCCGTTGAATCGGATGAAGATATTATATAAAGTAAAAAAGTCAAAAGTCAAAATTAAAAAGTCAAAAAAGATAAGAATGGTTAGACTTGATTTATCCCGATGCTTGTCGGGAATTTTTATTTTAGCTGCAAACTATTCTTTTGCTCAAATTTATTCTGAAAAAGATGTTGAAATTTGCAGTTCCAAATTTCACATGGCGGTTGAGAAAAATCTCGCAGAAAAACCTGTCGGCGATATAATAACGGAAATTGGAAAAAGTTTCGTCGGAACAGATTATGAAGCATCAACACTGGAGAAATCAGGAGATGAAAAGCTTGTAATCAATTTTTCCGGATTGGACTGCACTACATTCCTTGAAACTGTACTTGCTCTCGCAAGGTGCGTTAAATTAGGTGAAACTTCCTTTGAAGATTATCAAAATGAACTTATAAATATCAGATACAGAGATGGTATCATAGATAAATATCCTTCGAGGCTTCATTATTTTTCAGACTGGATATTTGATAATCAAAAGAAAGGAATAATTAAAGATATTACTAAAGATTTCGATGGTGAACCGGTAAAATTTGATCTGAATTTTATGTCTGCTCATCCGCAAAGCTATAAACAATTAAAAGAGAACCCGGAATTTATTCCGCTAATTAAAAAACAGGAAGCTGAAATTAGTGAAAGAGAATATTTCTACATACCAAAGGAAAAGGTTTCCAAAATTGAAAATGAAATTCATAATGGTGATTTAATTGCATTTGTTACTAATATTAAAGGGCTGGATATCAGTCATACCGGTATTGCATACAGGAAAAATGACGGCAGAATTTATTTACTGCATGCGCCGTCTGAAGGAACAATAGTGCAGATTACTAAAAATCCTTTGCCGGAATATTTAAACAAAATAAAAAAACATACCGGAATACTTGTATTGAAGCCGTTAGAACCGCTTAAGAATGAATCAAACTAAGTAAAGTTTTTATATTTTCCAGATCCTCCAGGCATTCTTTCCCTTTTGGTGTTTCCAAAATTTTCGGAATATGCTCCACTCTTTTATCATTCATAATGTTGCTGAAACCTTCCAAGCCGATTAATCCTTTTCCTATATGATCATGCCGGTCAACCCTTGAACCGAGCGGTTTTTTGCTGTCATTCATATGAAAGCATTTTAATCTTGCTAACCCTATAATGTCATCAAATTCTTTAATTGTTTTCTCATATTCTGTCTCCGATCGGATGTCGTAGCCTGCAGCGAAAATATGTGCCGTGTCGATACATACGGACATTCTGCTTTTATCCGCAGTCAAATCGATTATTTCCCTGATCTGCTCAAACCTGTAGCCGACGGCGGAACCCTGTCCGGCGGTTACTTCGAGCATGCTGCTGACTTTATAATCTTTGCTTGCTTCATGAACAATATTAATAGATTCTGCAATCAATTTTATCCCGTCTTTTTCGCCTGCGCCGCCATGCGCACCGGGATGAAAATTCAAGTACGGAATTCCGAGCTGTTCACATCTAGTAAGCTCATCTAAAAAAGCAATCCTGGATTTTTCCAGAAATTCTTTATTTGCAGCGCAAAGATTAATCAGGTAGGAATCGTGCACTACTGCGAATTTAATTTCCGATAAGCTTAATTTTCCTCTGAAGTTTTTAATTTCGTCTTTTGTATAAGGACGTGCAGACCACCTATTATTATTTTTCGCGAAGATTTGCATTGCAGTAAAACTCAAGCTTTGGGCAAGATCAACCGCTGAAGCAACTCCTCCTGCTATTGATGTATGTGCACC
>CAYSGP010000473.1:0-5531 GCA_964430095.1 uncultured Ignavibacteriaceae bacterium | reverse complement strand
GACAACAATCACTCTTACCAATCCGGGCATAATTGGAACAATAGCTTCAGTACCCAGACTGATGACAGGACAAGGCACTATAATTGCGACCGGTGCAATTCAATACCCGGCTGAATATCAGGCAATGTCTCCTTCTACTATATCAACTCTAGGCGTCAGCAAAGTAATGAATATAACAAGCACTTATGATCACCGGATTATCCAGGGTGTGGAATCGGGATTATTCTTAAAAAAAGTCGGCGATCTTCTGTTAGGAGAAGAAGATTTTTACGGCGAGATCTTCAAAGATTTAAAAATCCCTGCACAGCCGCTTTCATGGAAAACAGATTATCAGCCGGGAGTTTTCGGAACAGGTACAAGTACGGAAGAAATAGAAAAACAAGCCCGGGTTCTGCAGCTGATTAATCTTTACAGGGTAAGAGGGCATTTGATTGCAAGTCTTGATCCTCTAGGCAAGCAGCACATTTATCATCCTGAATTAGATCCGGCTTCTTTTAAATTAACATTCTGGGATTACGACCGGAATTTTATTACAGGTGATCTTCTTCCTGATCATAAAACTGCAACATTAAGAGAGATTCTGGAAATTCTGCATAAAACCTACTGCGATAAAATCGGTATAGAATATATGCACATACAGAACCCGGATGAAAAATCATGGCTGCAGAGAATGATGGAGCCGGTCAGAAATACGCCCAGCTTCACTCCCAAAATGAAAAAAGAAATATTAAAGAAACTCATAACTGCCGAAACATTCGAGCATTTTATTCATACCAGATTTATAGGTCATAAAAGATTTTCGCTGGAAGGATCCGAAACATTGATCCCGGTGCTTGATTATCTTTTTAATGAGGCAAGCGATTATGATGTTCTTGAAGTCGTTCTTGGGATGGCTCATAGGGGCAGGCTGAATGTTTTAGCCAACATAATCGGGAAATCATATGAATCTATCTTCTCGGAATTTGAAGATATCAAAGATCCTAATTCAATTGAAGGTTCCGGGGATGTGAAATATCATTTAGGCGCAATAGGCTGGTACAAAACCCGGGATGGCAAAAAAATCCTTGTATCACTTGCATCAAACCCCAGCCACCTCGAGTGGGTAAACCCGGTTGTTGAAGGGATTGTACGTGCAAAGCAAGGCAGGTTAAACGATAAGGAGCATAAAAAAGTACTGCCGTTATTAATTCACGGCGATGCTGCTTTTGCAGGACAGGGCATTGTTGCCGAAACTCTTAACCTTTCTCAGCTTAAAGGATACAGGACCGGCGGCACCGTTCATATAATCATTAATAACCAGATAGGATTTACTACAACACCGGAAGATGCTCGATCTTCGCAGTATGCAACTGATGTTGCAAAAATGATCCAGGCACCGATTTTCCACGTAAATGGAGATGACCCTGAAGCTTCATTATGGATTGCAAAAATTGCATTTGAATACAGGCAGAAATTCAAGAAGGATGTAGTAATAGATTTGTTCGGGTACAGAAGACATGGTCATAATGAAGGGGATGAACCGGGTTTTACGCAGCCTCTTCTCTACGAACAAATTAATCATCACCCTTCAGTTAGAGAAATTTATGAAAGGAATTTAATAAAAAATAAAAGTGTTGGGGAAGAAGAAGCAAAGCAGCTGCATGAAACAATAACAAAAACATTAAGCGAAGCTTTTGAAAAAATTAAACAGAAAACCGATTCATTTAAAACAGACGTACCTCTTGCTATACCTAAAGAAACCATTGAATTAATAAAGCCGGTGAAAGAAACTTTCATTTCGGAAAAAAATCTGGCTAAGATAGTAAACTGCATTACATCTATTCCTGAAGATTTTTCAATTCATCCAAAGCTCAAAAAATTTCTAGAGAAGAGAAAGAAATTAACGGAGGGTTCTTTTGAAGCGGATTGGGCTTATGCCGAGACCATCGCTTTTGCAAGTCTTCTTTTGGACGGAACGCCTGTCAGATTAAGCGGGCAGGATAGCGTCAGGGGAACTTTTAGTCAAAGGCACTTAGCGCTCACCGACATTCATACCGGCAAGGAATATCTTTTTCTTAATCATCTTTCACCTGATCAGGCAAAACTAGAAGCATTAGACAGTCTTCTTTCTGAAGCTGCCGTTCTCGGTTTTGAATTCGGCTACAGCTTAGCGGATCCGCTTGCCTTGGTAATGTGGGAGGCGCAGTTTGGAGATTTTGCCAATGCAGCTCAGGTGATAATTGATAATTTTATTGTTGCCTCCGATGGAAAATGGCAGGTTCCAAACAACATTGTTATGCTGCTTCCGCACGGCTACGAAGGGCAGGGACCTGAGCATTCAAGTGCAAGATTAGAAAGATTTTTAACTCTCTGCGCGGAAGAGAATATAAGAGTATGCAATGTTACAACCCCTGCTCAATATTTTCATTTATTAAGGAGTCATATTAAGCTTGCCGAAAGAAAGCCGCTGATAATAATGACGCCAAAGAGTCTGCTCCGTCATCCGGAAGCAAAGTCAGGGAAAGAAGAATTTATACACGGGAGGTTTAAAGAAGTTATTGATGATAATTTGGAAAGAAAAGATGAAATTGAAAGATTGATTTTTACAAGCGGTAAAATTTATTACGATTTGAATAAATTAAGAAAAGGTAAAAATATAACCGGCACGGCAATTATAAGAATTGAACAATTTTATCCGTATAAAGGTGATCAGATAAAAAGCATTTCTGCGGGCTATCCAAAGGCAAAAAAAATAATTTGGGTTCAGGAAGAACCGAAGAACATGGGAGCATGGAACTTCCTGCAGTCTAAATTATCCGAAGATATTCCTGACAAAAAGATTCTCTATGCCGGGCGTCCGGAAAGTGCGAGTCCAGCAGTGGGTTCAGCAAAAATATCGGCACAGCAGCAGAAGGAGATAGTTGAGGAAGCGCTCAGGGTATAGAGGGTATAGAGGTTATAAAAGCTTAAAAAAGTATTTTAAAAATATATTTTTATACTTATAGACCATATAACTTTTTGCCTCGCCTTGAAAGAAGGGAAAACCATTAGTAACTTTGTTCAGTTCTTTGAATTTATTTTAAGCATGAATTTGTTCGAGCAATCATGCATCCATGCAATCATGCATCCATGCAATCATGCATTCTTTTCTGCGGGCGTAACTCAGCTGGTAGAGTGTCAGCTTCCCAAGCTGGATGCCGCGGGTTCGAGCCCCGTCGCCCGCTCGACCTGGCTGAATGATTGAATGGATGAAAGGCTGGAAAGCAAATCATAAAATCATTCATCCATTCATTTTTTTCGGGCGCTTAGCTCAGTTGGTTCAGAGCACTCCGACTAAAAGTCGGAGGCGTTTACAGTCAAAAATTTTATCCCTTAACTGGGGGCTTAGCTCAGTTGGTTCAGAGCATCTGCCTTACAAGCAGAGGGTCGGAGGTTCGACTCCTTCAGCCCCCACCAAGTTAGAATACAAATCTTCCAAGGGGAACTAATGGAACATTATGTTGTTTATATTATCCATTCTTTTAAATCAAATCTTTATTACATCGGACATTCTAATAATCTGCAAGACAGACTTTTAAGACATAATGGGAATAGGAATAAATTCACTAAGAACAAAGGTCCCTGGGAGCTCATTGCCGCTCACACATGCAATTCAAAATCTGAAGCTTACAAACTGGAATTGAAACTAAAAGGAATGAAAAACTCTGTGAAGGATATTGAATATTTAAAGAAACTTGGTTCAGAGCACTCCGACTTTTAGTCGGAGGGGTCGGAGGTTCGACTCCTTCAGCCCCCCAACCTGATTGAAAGGATGAATGGATGGGAAACAAAACCATACATTCATACAATTATTCGGCATTTCATTTTTTTTGGGGCATTGGTTCAGAGCACTTCAACTTTTAGTCGGAGGGGTCAGCGGTTCGAACCAGCCTTGCCGACAGGCAGGTCCGTGAGCCCACCATTAACATTCCCAAAAAACAAATCCCCAAATAACCAAACAAATTACAATTCACAATCATCAATAAATTTTGGAGATTGAAATTTATTTGGAATTTGGGGATTGAATTTTAGAGTAGATGGTAAGAAGGGATATGTTAGAAACTTTAAGAGGAATTATTTCCAATCTTAATTCTTAATCTTTCTCTTAATCTCGCAGGATTAAGATTTAGAGTATGATTAAGATTAAGAGTTAAATCAAGCTGTATAAACCGAAGAAGCGGTCTCGCCTCCTTTTCCCGTCCAGTTTGTGTGAAAGAATTTTCCGCGGGGTTGATCTAATCTTTCGTATTGATGCGCACCGAAATAATCTCTTTGAGCCTGAAGCAGATTGGCAGGTAAGAACTCACTTCTGTATCCGTCAAAGTAGGCTAAGCCGGATGACAATGCCGGAACAGGGATTCCATTATTTATGGCTGCGGCAACAACTTTTCTCAATGAACTCTGAGTGCTTGAAATTTTTTCTGTAAAGAAGGGATCGAGAAGAAGATTGGAAAGATCCGGATTTTTATCAAAGGCGTCTTTTATCTTTCCCAGGAAAGCAGAACGGATAATGCAGCCGCCCCGCCACATTAAGGCTATGCCGCCGTAGTTAATATTCCATTTAAATTCTTTAGCCGCAGCCTTCAATAATTCATATCCCTGTGTGTAGGAAAGAATTTTTGCCGCATACAATGCTTTTCCTAAATCATTTATAAATTTTAGTTTGTCAGCTTTAAGATTGATTTTTTTCTTCGGAAACAATTTTGAAGCTGCCGCCCGTTTATCTTTCATCGAAGATAAAATTCTTGAATAAACGGATTCCGTAATCAATGTAAGAGGAACTGCCAAATCGAGGGAAGTAATTGCAGTCCATTTACCGGTGCCTTTCTGACCTGCCGTATCAAGAATCTTATTTACCAACGGTTTACCGTCTTCATCCTTAAAAGCAAGAATATCGCTGGTAATCTCGATTAAGTAACTCTTTAACTCTCCTTCATTCCATTTTTTAAAAACCCGGTGCATTTCACCAGGCTTCATTTTCAGCATATCTCTCATTATATGATAATTTTCCCCGATGAGCTGCATGTCTCCGTATTCAATTCCGTTATGAACCATTTTAACAAAATGTCCGGCACCCTCTTCACCAATCCAGTCGCAGCAGGGAACGCCGTCATCGACTTTGGCTGCAATTGCCTGGAATATCGGTTTAACATGAGGCCATGCGTCTTTAGAGCCGCCGGGCATTATTGATGGTCCGTGCAGTGCACCTTCTTCACCGCCGGATACTCCCGTTCCGATAAATAAAAATCCTTTGCTTTCGAGATATTTAACTCTGCGGTTTGTGTCGGGGAAATGAGTATTACCCCCATCAATTAAAATATCTCCTTTGGAGAGATGAGGTATAAGAAGTTCAATAGTATCATCGATAATTTTTCCTGCCGGTACCATCATCATTATTTTGCGGGGAAGCTCAAGTGAAGCGGTTAATTCTTCCAATGAATAAGTTCCGGTTATCTTTTTCCCTTTGGCTCTGCCATTGACAAATTTTTTAACTTTCTCTTTATCTATATCAT
>CAYSGP010000472.1:0-3648 GCA_964430095.1 uncultured Ignavibacteriaceae bacterium | reverse complement strand
ATAATCTCCTGAGCAGAAAAGAAAGTCTGCAAATTTTTTTATGTTCACAGTGGAATGGAGATCCTGAAGCGATTTCACATAATTCTTATTTTGCGGGAAAGAAATGAACGGGAGGAGAATAAATGATAGTAAAAATATTTTCATTCGGAATAAAAAGTATACTATAAATCTTAATTAGCGGGAAAAAAATCCGTAATCTTTTTTTTATTCATCGAATAAAGCGAAGGAGGATCAAAATATCTCCCGTTTTTTACATGCGGGTAATGCTCATTCCTTTTATAAAAATTAATATCTCTCGTAAAGCGGTCGGAAAACATTAAAATTCCCTGAAATATATTTGTTTCCTTTACCGACTGGATGAAAAAACTTGAGCATGAAGGCTGAAAGGGGCAGTTATCGCCGTCAACCTCGGAAACAAAAAACCAGTATCCGTTGACAAAAGTTTTCAGCATAAACTCTCCGGGATTTCCATCAAAGGAATACTCCCGCTCGGTGTAAGGAGCCTGTATCTCGTAAGGTATATCTGCCTTACTCCATTTTTCCCAATCGGTTTGAGGGAATAATCGAATTGAAAACATAATGAATGTTATTATTGAAATTCTTATGGTCATTCCATTATTCCAAAACTCCATTACTCCAATACTCCAAAATTTTTTCAATAATTATCCAAAAGCGATCTTGCAATTATCACTCTTTGTATTTCCGAAGTCCCTTCATAAATTTCAGTGATCTTTGCATCCCGGAGATATCTTTCAACGAGATATTCCCTGACATATCCGTATCCGCCGTGAATCTGGATAGCTTCCAATGCTGACTCAACCGAAATTTTTGAAGAATATAGTTTAGCCATTGCAGCTTCTTTAACATAATCTTTTCCTGCGTCTTTAAGCGCAGCAGCTTTGAAAGTCAGCATCTTAGCTGCATCCAGCTTAACCGCCATATCTGCAAGCTTAAATTGTATGGACTGCAGATTTGAAATTGTTTTCCCAAATGCTTTTCTCTGCTTTGAATATTTTACTGCTGCTTCCAATGAAGCTTCGGCAATTCCAATTGCCTGTGCGGAAATTCCGATCCTTCCGCCGTTCAAAGTATTCATTGCAAAATTAAATCCTTTGCCTTCTTCCCAGATAAGGTTTTCTTTCGGGACGCAGCAGTTTTCAAAAGTCAGAGAGCTTGTATCGGAGCTTCTTATTCCCAGCTTGTCTTCTTTTTTCCCATGTCCGAATCCCGGCGTTCCTTTCTCCACAAGGATTGTAGAAATACCGCGGTGTCCTTTGCTTTTATCCGTTGCCGCCATTACAAGATAAACATCTGCGGAATTTCCGTTCGTAATCCAATTTTTCATTCCGTTCAGGTAATAGCAATCGCCCTTTTTTTCCGCAGTAGTATTTTGGTTTGTTGCATCGCTCCCGGCTTCAGGCTCCGATAAAGCAAAAGCACCCAGCTTTTCTCCTTTTGCCAAAGGGACTAAATATTTTTGCTTAATATATTCCGTTCCGTATTCTTCAATCCCCCAGCAGACAAGCGAATTGTTGACCGACATAATTACACCTACGCTTGCATCGACTTTTGAAATTTCGATCAATGCAAGGACATAGCTTAAAGTATCCAGTCCGGCGCCGCCGTATTTCGGCGAAACCATCATACCAAGAAATCCAAGCTCACTTAATTTTTTTATAATAGCCGAAGGAAATTCCCCTTTAATATCGCGTTCAATAGTTGATGGTGCGATCTCGGCTTCGGCAAATTCTTTTGCCGAATCTCTAATCATAAGTTGTTCTTCGGTAAAATCGAAATTCATTTCTTAATCCCTTTGAAATGTTATTACTTGTGGTAATTTGCCTGCGTTTAGAGCTGTAATCCTTTTGAGATTTTGGTTTTAATCAAAGATATGGGATTGGATAATAGTATGCAATGAGGCCCATCCTCGTAGCACAGATTAATAATCTGTGCTACGGTGATCATTTAAAAAATCAATGAAAGGAGTCTATTATTTATAACCCGCTGAAATTTACTCCGTCAAACAACAATGCCGGGCAGCGCATGGATGAATAAGGATACGGATCATTTCCCATCTCTGCGAGCTGGTTCCAGAATTCTTTTGCATTTCCGGAAATATTCATTTCATTTATCGCATGAACTATTGAACCGTTTTCAATTAAAAGCCCGACGATTCCGAAAGAAAAATCCCCGGTTGTTGAATTCGAATTGCCGCCGATAAATCCGTTTACAAGAATACCTTTCTTTATATCTTTAATCATATCATCCATTGATTTGCTGCCGTATTCGAAAATAATATTTGAAGAAGAACCCGATGTAAATTCCATTCCAAGCTTTCTTCCATAATAGTTATCAACATAAAAATTCCGGAGCACTCCTTTTTCAATCATTACTCTTTTCTTTGAAGCAAGTCCTTCATAATCATAAAACCTGGATGATAATCCTTTTTCCAGGAAAGGATCGTCTATTACTGTTAATTTCTCGGAGCTGATTTTCTGTCCGAGCATTCCTTCTAAAAATGAGCTTTTCTGCTGGATTGCCCTGGCAGTCATCGGGCTGTACAGCATATAAAATAACCTGCTGCCTGCGCGGTTTTCAACTATCATCGGGTATTTGCCTGATTGGATCTTCTTCTGCCCTATTTTTCTTAACGCCCGTTCAACCGCACTCTTGGCAATTATTTCGGGTGAAGGGACATCTTTATAAAACCTGGTTGTTGAATAAAACCAATACTCCGGTTTGGAATTTTCATCTTTCACCGTTACCGAAGCACCGGCTGTAAATGACGTTTCATTCCATTCGCCGCTGAATCCGTTGCTGTGAACTCTTACACCTTCGGAATAATTATCATTGTAACCTGAAGTAACCGAAATTATTTTATCGCTCTCACCTAATGCAATTTGTTCAATGCCGGATGCTATTTTCAGTCTTTCCGGCGATTCGATTTTTTCATAATCATTATCCCTGACTTGAAGGCTGCCGGTTATTTTCTCAGGATAATATTTAGGTTCCGGTAATTTTCTGAATTCATCTTCAGTTAAATAATTTGTGCTTGCAACCGCTTCTTTAATAAATTTTTGAAGTGATTCTTTCTTTAAATCGTTAGTTGAATGCCCGGAATATTTTTTGTTTGCATAAACATTCAGGTTTAAAGAATTTTGAGATGAATCCTGGAGCTTCTCCAGTTTTTTCTCGCGGTACTCCACGTTAATCCCTCTGCTGTAATAAATTGCAGCGGAAATTTCATCGGCACCGGCTTTAACTGCTTCCTTAATAACCCATTCTGCCAGGGCTGTTCTTTCTTTATTATTCATGATTTTAATATCCTTTTTTGATGGAAAATTTTTATGATTGAACTCCGCCGACAGTTATCTTAGAAACCTTAACTGTAGGCAGACCCATTGAAACCGGCACACCCTGCCCGTTCTTTCCGCAGGTCCATCCTCCCTCAGCCATTTTCATATCGTCTCCAACCATAATAATATCGGCAAGAACTTTCGGACCATTCCCTATTATGTTTACATCTTTTATCGGTTTAGTCAATTTTCCATCTTCAATAAGGAATCCCGATTTAACATAAAAAGTAAAATCGCCTGCGCCGATAAATACCTGTCCGTTCGTAAAGGCTTCGGCATAAATTCCTTTTTT
>CAYSGP010000471.1:0-3567 GCA_964430095.1 uncultured Ignavibacteriaceae bacterium | reverse complement strand
GGAAGAAGATATTTGCGGAGAGAAAAACTTTTATGAAGAAGTAGATTTTAAATGAAACTCACCTTTAAGTGAGTTTCACATTGTCCTAACTAAACAACATAATTTATAATCATCTCCTTAGGTTTTCAATACTGCCCTTTTGTTCTTGGCAGCAACTTAACCGCAGGGCCGTTATACAAACTATAAGCAAAAATATTATTATAGCAAATTATGATAATAAATATTAATGAAGTTTATCAATTCAAAATCTCACTAAATAATTCTAAACCATTGATCTGGAGAAGAATATTAGTTCCTTCCAGTTATTCCTTTTGGGATTTACACGTTTCTATTCAAGATTCTATGGGATGGGCTGATTATCATCTTCATATATTTGAAATAAAAAATCCTGCTACAAACGAAAAAGTTGAGATTGGAATTCCCAGTGAGGATGATGAAGCATTTAATAGAATAATTTTACCAGATCATAAAGTAAAGATATCAAAATATTTTAACGAAGATAATCTTAATGCTAGATATGAGTATGACTTTGGAGATTCTTGGATTCATTCTGTAAAGTTTGAGAAAATATTACCTGCTGAAATTGGTGAAAAATATCCTAAATGTATAAGTGGTAAAATGGCTTGTCCACCAGAAGATTGTGGGGGATTATTTGGTTATTACAGATTGCTATCTATAATAAAAAATCCAAAACATGAAGAGTATGAAGAAATGCTCGAATGGTTAGGCGGAGAATTCAATCCAGAAAAATTTGATCCTGATTCTGTATTATTTGACGATCCGAAAGAAAGATTTAATCACTTTAATAGTAACTAAGAGTAAAAAAGTTTGTATAACCAGCGGTTCAAGCTGACTTCTTCTTTCGCATTCGGCTTTTTATAAATTTTAATGTTGGTCGTTCCGTTTTGACAGTCTTGTTCAAGGTAGTTCTAATAAAAAAGTTTTTTTAATAATTATCGGCTTGGGTTTTTCAGCGCTGCATTCTTGTTCTGGGCAGCAACTAACCACAAGGCGGTTGGGCAGCAGACATAAACATAAGTATCATATGACCTGACTAAAGTCAGGTGTTAACCTTTGAGGAAATTTCTGTTTATAATCTTTTAGGGAAACAGTTAACACCTAACTTTAGTTAGGTGTGCAAAAAGAAGCCAAACTACTGCGTAACCGTTTCAAAACATAACACGAACTTTTAATTAAACAATGCTCTGCGGATCAATATCATGGAAGAGCTTCACGTCGCGGAATCTTGACTTCTTATTGAATTCCTTAAATGAATCCATGACTGCTTTTCTTAAAACCGCTCCACCCGGGTCGGAGGCTTTGGGAGATTTAATCAAGATATGGAACCTATAGAAACCTTTCAGCCTGGCAATAATTGCGGCGGTCGGATTGGTAATTTTAAGCCATTTTTTATAGACAATTAATTCCTTATAAAAATCATTAATTGCTCCGAAAGCTTTTTCCTCCTTTTCATCTTTTGCTTCAATCAGGCAAATTCTTGTGAAGGGGGGGAATCCCATTTTTTCTCGATCTGAAATTTCTTTCTGATAAAATCCGTCATAATCATTTTGAATAACCTTCCTGAGAGTAAAATGCTTTTCATTCTGAGTCTGTATAATTACCTCACTTGTGCTGCTGCTTTCTGCGCTCCGGCCGGCTCTGCCCGATACTTGAGTAAGAAGCTGGAAAGTTCTTTCGTCAGCACGGAAGTCGGGCATCCACAAAGATGTTTCGGCGGAAATAACACCGACCAGAGTGACTCTTGAGAAATCCAATCCTTTGGAAACCATTTGTGTACCGACAAGTATATCGCTTTCTCCCTTGCTGAATTCAAGAAGAATCTTGCCCAGGGAATATTTTTTGGATACGGAATCGGAATCTATCCTGTTTACAACTGCATCGGGAAAATAAAATTCTATTTCGTCTTCAACTTTTTCCGTCCCGGTGCCGAAATGTTTTATATTTAAAGAACCGCAATGGGAACATGAACCGGGTATTTCCCTTGCAAATCCGCAGTAATGGCATTCCATAATATTTTTATTTATATGGAAAACCATCGGTACGGAACAGTTGTTGCAGGTTTCAAGCTCTCCGCAGTCATTGCAGTAAATCTGTGTAGAAAATCCTCTCCGGTTTTGAAGAATGATTACTCCTTCATTTTTTACAAGCCTGCTGTTTATTTTTTCCAGGAGTGTTTTGGAAAAAATATTTTCCATTCTCCTCTTTTTTCTTTCCTCAATCAAATCAACTAAAGTAATTTCAGGAAGCTTTGCATTATCCACGCGTTTCGTAAGCTTCAATAATTCATACTTTCCGGAGAGCGCATTGTACATGCTTTCAACCGACGGCGTTGCCGAACCCAGAAGAACAGGACAATTATTTAATTTTCCCAATACAATAGAAGCATCTCTTGCATTGTATTTAGGAACTATATCGGACTGTTTGTAGCTGGCATCATGCTCTTCATCTACTACAATTACTCCTAAATTCTTTAAAGGCGCGAACAATGCAGATCTTGCCCCGATAACAACTCTTGATTTTCCTTTTAAAACTCTCCTCCATGAATCATATCTTTCTCCCAAGGACATTCTGCTGTGAATAACCGTGACTTCATCACCGAAATTATTGTAAAGCCTTGAAGTAATTTGAGGCGTAAGGGAAATCTCCGGGACCAGGATTAAACAGGATTTACCAGCACCTAACACTTTCTTAACAAGTTCAATATAAACCTGGGTTTTACCGCTGCCGGTTATTCCATGCAGCAGAAAAGTTTTAAATTCATTCCGGTCTATACTTTCCGAAACACGTCCCACTGCAGTCATCTGCTCTTCGGAAAGTTCGAATTCCGCAACTTCTTCTTTATATTCCTCGCGGTATTTCCTTTCAACCTCCTTTTCAAAAATCTCTATCAATCCTTTTTTTTCCAGAGAATCAAATGAGGATTTGGAAGAATTTGTTTTTTTAATTATTTCGGATAGGAGTGCTGGCTTTTTTCTTTTTGAAACCAGCTCTAAAAGAACCCTTACCTGCATGGGAGATCTGTTTTCTATCTCGGGAATTACCTGGTATACTTCGGAAATATTTTTTGCAAGTTTTACAAACCTGGATTTTTTTGCTTTTGCTTTAGGATTTCCGACCTCATCTAGAATTGTCAGAGCCCCTTTTTCTTCAAGAGATCTTAATTGAGAATATATATTTTTTTTCTTTACTAACTTCTGCAGATAGGATAAAGTAATTTCCTCTCTTTCAGACAGTTCTTTTAAAAGTTTTCCCTTTAAAGAATTTTTGTTTTTTTCTTCTGAAAAGATTTTTGCACAGAATTCTCCGTCAATAATTATTTTTCTTTTTGATTCAATTTCCGAACCTTGAGGAACTCCTAACTTTAAAGCTTCTCCGAGTGAACACATGTAGTATTCAGCCAGCCACTTATAAAACTTTAAACTTACCGGAGTAAAAACTGGAGAGTTATCAATTATATCTTTTAACGGTTTTATCTTTCCTGTATCTCCTAGACTAAGATTCTCGTTCTTCTGAGAAACATTAATTATAAAACCTGTAAGTATCCTC
>CAYSGP010000470.1:0-7720 GCA_964430095.1 uncultured Ignavibacteriaceae bacterium | reverse complement strand
CTTTCTTTTATAATATATTATAATAATTGATTAGGATCCCCATTTAATTTGAACTAATCCATTGCTTTAGCTATTAACCTTCATTCTAAGTTTCTATCTCAGCCTTAGCCTCTGCCTCAGCCTGAATCACCATCCCCCTCCGCCTCCTCCGCCTCCCCCTCCTCCGGATGAGCCGCCGCTTCCCGAACTAGAGCCGGGTGCCGTTGAAGATGAGGAAACCGCACTTGAAAATGAGCTGCTGAAGGAAGAGACGAAATTTCCTGCGCCGAAGGCAGTCCAGCTGCTTCCCGAATACCATGAAGGAGAATAACCTGTTTCAATTGCAGCTTTATCCAGCACAGAAGAAAATTTTTCCGCCCATTCCTGCTCAACATCCAAAGCGAGGGCATAGGGGAGATATTTTTCAAAAATTTCGGGAGTTTCTTCCACGGGTATTATATAATTCAGCCTGTCTTTTTCTGCAGTAGAAAGATACAGCCTGAATCCTTCAATATTATCCAGCACTTTTCTTCCGAGCAGTGTTGGGGCTTTAAGAAGATTATAAAAGAGAAGATTTAATAGAGCAATCGCTCCAACATTAAATGCCATGAAAGGGGAGCTTGAAGTAAATAAGAAATACAATCCGGCAAATTCTCCTAACATAAAAGGAATTGAAAACAGTGAAATAAAAATAGCGCTTCCTATAAGCGTAAATTTTATTCTCTTACCTGAAAGAACATTCTGCCAGGATTTAAATACTGTAATCACCAAGAATACAACCCCTGTGGTCCATCCGAGAAGCCAAATCAAAATAAAAATTCCTTCGGCTTCACTAAAAAGGAAGGAAAGAACAATAAACAAAAAAGATAAGATGATGCCATAAACAAAATATTTTCTATTCGTGATAAAATATATTTTCTCGTAGGAATTTTTTAGCTGCTTTTTCAGAGCTTGTATTGCATCCCTGAAGACAGTATGATTCTTATTGTTCAGCTCAAGCTGATATTCTTTTTCTATCGCCGCTGATTCCGGCTCAATTCCGATTTTCGATTCAATTGCTGAAGTCAGCATTGAAGAGAATTTTTTTGCAATAAAATTATTTCCTTCCGAAAATTTCTTTAATCCTGCCAAAGCCTGCTTAACTTGATAGTCGGAATTGTTTCCTTTTGAAAAAATTAATTTTGATGCAATCTTTTTTTCATCGCCAGCCAGCACCGAATTATCATCTTTTTTTCTTATTAAAATGAACTTGTCATTTTCCTCTTTAATAATAAGATATCCTTTTACGGCCATATTGATAACTGCCGATGCGAAAGTTTTATTATCGAAGCCCATTTTATATATAAACCTCATGGAGGCAGGAGAAAGGTTATCAGGCGGATTATATAAAGGTACTATAATATTTTTTGCCGGATCTTTTCCTACTTTCCACCATGTAAACAGATAATAAATTAAGATAATCAATAAACCTAAAACGCCTGCAATCCCGCCGATATTATCGTATAGATAATATTTGAGCTTCTGAGAATCGGAAGGTTCTGCAACAATTCCTTTGGGAAATTCCAGTACGACTGTTAATCCTTCTCTTTCCGAAAGAGGATAAATTGTTTTATATGCTGCTCTTCCAGGGGATAAAAACTGAGATTTAAGATTTCTTTCAATTGAACCAAACGGACCTGTAAATCCGTAATATTTAAGTTCCGTGGAAGATGCATATTCCGGCAGGGTAATTACTGCAGAAGCTTCATCAATTTGGAAATCCCATCCGTTCCCGGTCACATTCCAGTATAATTCATCATGGTCTTTAAAAAATCCAAGCTGGCGGGCAGTTTTATAGTTGATTGAATAGGTATAAAAACCCGGATTCAGATATACATTTTCACTTCCGATATAAATTCTTATTCCGTTGGATGTTTTCTCGGTATGATAGTCTTCAATAAATCCGTTTCTTTTTATTTCAAGAATATCCAAATCTACAATAATATTGTTTCCGAATTTATCTTTATACTTTGTCGGGAAGTCTCTGTAAATACCGTGTCTTATTTGATCTCCCATTGCCTTCACTTTAATTGTTTCGGTTACCGTCATGGAAGCATCTTTATGAATATTTATATCGCCGTGGTAGGATAAGATTTTTTCCCGGTCATTTTGAGAAATGGATGAGCCGCATGAAAGAACAAGGCATAAAAGAAATTTGAGAAAATATTTTTTCATTTTTTATTTAAAGTCTACTTTAGTTGATTCTCTTTCGGAACTGAGAGTGATTTCAAAAAATTCTTCCTTCCTGAAATTAAATAAAGCTGCAATAATTATGCTCGGGAAAGATTCAATTCTTATATTATAATCTCTTACTGCCCCGTTATAATATCTTCTGGCAAATTGTATTTGATTTTCTATTTCCGCCAATTGATTTTGAAGATTAAGAAAATTTTCGCTGGCTTTTAAATCGGGATAATTTTCCGCTACTGCAAAAAGATTTTTCAGTTCTCCGGATAATCCCGATTCCGATTTCGATTTTTCTTCCGGGGATACAGCCTGCATTGTTTTTATTCTTGATTCCGTTATCTTCTGAAATAATTCTCTTTCATGAGTGCTGTAGCCTTTTACGGAATCAACAAGATTCGGAATCAAATCATGTCTTCTTTTAAGCTGGACATCAATTCCGCTCCAGGCTTCTGTAATCATATTTTTTTGTTTTATAAACCGGTTGTAGCTGACTGCAAACCAGAGTGCAATTAAAAGTAGAATTAGCATGATTAGATAGATCAATTGTTTTGCCTTATAAAGTTGATAAAACCCGGAGGAAATTTTGGAAAATTACGGAACAAATGCTACAAAAATTTTAGAAAGTGCCGAATTGAATTGAAGAGTAGCCGTATTTATAGCGGATTTTATTTATTGCATCTATTGCTCTGGCACGTTTAGTATATATGTCATCAAAAAGAAACTGCTGTTCGGAGCTTGTAAGAAAATTAGTCAAGCGGATGCCGACTAATCTGATTGCGACCCTTCTTGAGTAGGATTTTTCAAATAAAGTTTTAATGGTATTGTAAATAACTGCGGGATCATCGGTATGCTTTATTGTTTTTGCTTTAGTAAGTGTTTTGAAGTCGGAATAGCGCAGCTTGAAAGTAATTGTGGATGCAATCCATTTCTTTTCTTTTAAAGATTGGGACAGCTTTGCTGCAAGATCAAAAAGTGTTTCTTCGATCTTCTTAATCGAAAGGACATCGTTCAGGAAAGTAGTTTCGTGAGATATGCTTTTCTGCTCTCTTTCCACAGATAAATATTCGGTTCCCCTGCCGTTTGCCTTTTTCCATAAGTCGGTTCCGTATTTGCCGAATGCCGTAGTGAAATAATCCTGCGGCAGCTCTGTAATCCCTCTGATGTAATGGATACCTCTTTCATTCAAACTCTTTAAAGTGACTTTGCCGACTCCCGGAATAACCTGAACCGGCAAAGGTGCAAGAAATTTCTTTTCTTCGCCGGGAGCAACATAAGTGATTCCGTTCGGCTTATTAAAGTCGGAAGCAATCTTTGCAAGAGTCTTATTGCTTGCAATTCCGATTGAGCAGGGGAGCGATAAATCATTATTAATTTCTTTTTGAATTTCCGAAGCAAGGAGAGGATAAGGCCCGAATATATGTTCGCAGCCGCTAAAATCGATATAGAATTCATCAATCGAAGCCTGCTCCAGGACCGGTGCATATTTGCTTAAAAGATTCTTTACTGCTTTTGAGTAACGCACATATTCATCATAGTGCCCGTGAAGGTAAATTCCCTGGGGGCAGAGTTTAAATGCGGTTCTGATCGGCATTGCAGAGTGGAGCCCGAACTTCCTTGCTTCGTACGAGCAGGCGGCAACTACACCGCGTCCGTGCGGATCACCGCCTACAATAACCGGCTTGTTTTTCAGCTTGGGATTCATGATCCTCTCAACCGAAACAAAGAAAGTGTCCATATCGAGGTGAAAAATGGTGCGCAAATTGCAATTTTCCTATAAAGGTATTAAGTTAACAAAAATGTTAATTATCTATATTTACTAAAATGAAAGCTTTTGAACTAAATAAAAGCAATAAATTGTTTCTAAGCATCAATGACATTGCTGAGATACTTTCCATAACTAAAGAATCAGCTAAAGTTTCTGCGGCGAGATATGCTAAGAAAGGATATCTCATCCGTCTGAAAAAAGATTTTTACATTCTTTCCGGTAAGTTTGATAATCTTCGTGAACCTGACTTATTTAAGATTGCAAATTTCATTCAGACGCCTTCTTATATCTCTTTGGTCTCGGCACTTAGTTTTTACGGCATAACTACACAACAGCAAAGAAACTTTGTCGAATCGATAGCATTAAAGAAAACTAAAAATGTTACGGTAAAAAGTATCAGCTTTACCTATTCGCTTGTTAAAAAAGAATTCTATGAGGGCTTCGAATACCAGCAGGGCCGTGATAATTTTTTCATTGCCCTTCAAGATAAAGCATTAGCCGATATTGTTTATCTTTTTTCGCTGGGAAGATACAGCTGCGATTTTGATGCCATCGATTTCAGGAAAATAAGCAAAAACAATGTCCAAAAATTACTCCGGAAAACTAATCAAAGAACAAAAATTACATGGGATAAGTTATGCGCCAATTACAAGATCTAGAGATTCTCGAAATCGAAACTTTGGATAAATTAAACAGCATAAAAGTGCTCGACTCTCTTTTTTTCGGCGGCGGGACCATGTTAAGATTATGCCACAATTTAAGCAGGTATTCAACAGATCTCGATTTCTGGACAGATGCTTCATCTGATTCAAAGTTGCTTTTCGTAAAAATAAAAGAGATGCTTTCAAATAATTTTAAGATTGTAGATGCCTTTAATAAAAAAAACACCTTATTGTTTGAATTTCGTGCACAGAATGTTAACAGAAATCTAAAGATAGAAATCAGAAAAGAGCAGAAGGATTTCAGATGGGAAAGAAAAATTGCTTTTTCGAAATTTTCAACAAAGCAAGTAATGGTTAAAGGATTGACTCTTGAACAAATGATGAAAAATAAAATCGAAGCTTTGTTTTCACGTAAAATTATAAGAGACTGCTTTGATATTGAATTCCTTTTATTAAGAGGAATTGAATTGCCGGATAAAAAAGAAATTCTTAAAGAAATCTCTGTCATAATCAATAGCTTCAAGGAAAAAGATTTTAAGGTAATACTCGGTTCCATTTTAGATCCTAAAGAAAGAGAATACTATCTGGCAAACAGATTCAAGCTTCTAAAAGAAGAAATAAATAAAAAGCTGATTTTATCATAGTTCCTCTGGAATGATGGAGTAGTGGAGTAATGGAGTACACATTCCATTATTCCAATATTCCATTCCAATACTCCATCACTCCACTATTTCAATCATCAGTACTTTCGTTCAGCACAGGTTTATCTCGCTTAGCTGAGGATAAAAAGCTAACGTTGTTCTCGGAATTTCGACCTTCCTTTTTTCGAGAAGATTTATTAATTGAAAAGCATTCGCAACTGCATTCCCTCTCGGATGATTATTAAAAATTATAAAAATCTTTTTCATCGATTTTAATAGAGGCTCAATTAATTGCTCTATTTCAATAAGTTCGCTGTGAGAATATAAATAGTTATAACGTTCGCTTTGCTCTTCATATGTCTGCTTTTTGCCGAAGTTGTTTACAGATTGTTTCCACGCTTCGGCATTTCTGCCGTGCAGACGTACATAAGCTTTGTTCTTTGTTACTGCCGGATCAAACGGGATTGCTTCGCCGATCTGCGGCTGGTCGATTGTTGCATAAACCATGTCGAGCTGCTCGAATAACTCGAATGAATTTTTATTATTCCATGATTTATGCCTGATTTCAATAAAGCAGTCGTAGTTTTGAAATATCTCCCTCAGCTCTTTCACATAATTGATGTTTGAATCATTAAAAGAAAATGAATAAGGGAACTGAATCAGCAGACCGCCTAAACGTTCAGCTTTGCGGAGCATATCTAAAATATATCTGACCGCTTTAACTTTTTGCTGATCATAATTTTTTGCATGAGTAAAATCCTGATGAAGCTTAATTGTAAAGGTAAAATCCTCTACGTCTGTTGTTTTCCTGATCCATGCATTTACAACTTTATCCGATGTATAAGCGTAGTAAGTAGTATTCACTTCAACGCAGTTGAAGTAATGCGAATAAAACTGCAGCCAATCGAAATCTGCTGAATTTTTTTTTGGATAAAAAGAGCCGATCCAATCCTGATAAGACCACCCGGCTGTTCCGATATAAATTTTTGGCATTTATTAACTTCCTCTTTTTAGATATAACAGATTTTAAAAATCTGTCATATCTGTTTGGATGCATGATTGCATGGATGCATGATTATATGAATGCATGATGTATGTAAAAGTGAAATCTTCATGCAGCTATGCATTCATGCAATCACGCTTTTCTTTGCTGAGCTTTTAGCTCCGTTGATTTCCAGCAGTTTCATTGTATCTCTTAAAACTCCCAATGAGCGCTGGCTCAGCAGATCTATTTTTATCAAGCCGATATCTTCAATCCCGTGCATGTCGGGCTGAGTTATAATAAGTCCTACTCCTTTGTTTTGAGCAAATTCCAGGGCGGTGTAATTAGTTATAGGACGCGGCGCTATGACAATGCCGCCGGGATGAATGCTTAAGTGTCGCGGGAAATTTGCCAGCCGTGCTGCTATGTTAACAATGGTTTTCCAGGGTTCCCGGTTGAATTGAAGCGACCTCGATTCGGGAAATAATTCCGCAATGTTGGGAAGATTCCGCGCGTCGGTCCATGGAATAAATTTGCTCATCTTCGAAATCTCGCCGTCGGAAAAGCCGAATACCTTTGCAGTTTCCCTGAATGCGGAACGGGCTCTGAATGTTACATGAGTGGAAATAAATGCCACATGCTCGTAGCCGTATTTTTCAAAAACGTATTTAACAATTTCGTCCCTTTCCTTCCATGAAAAATCGATATCGATATCGGGAGGAGAGGAGCGGCTTTTATTCAGGAAGCGCTCGAAGTAGAGGTTGTATTTAATGGGATCCACTTCGGTAAATCCGAGGCAGTAGGATACGATGCTGTTTGCCGCAGAGCCTCTTCCGATTGTCATCATTCCTCTTCTCTTTGCTTCCTTAAGAATATCCCATACAACCAGGAAGTAATCGGAGAGATGCATTTCTTTTATTACAATCATCTCTTCCTGAAGTCTTTCCAGCGGTGAAACAGCCTTGGTTTTAATACCGGATAACGGGGAAATTTTAGTTGTAATATTCTTATATCTCAATTCAAGTCCGGCATAAGATATTTTCCAAAGATAGGAAAAAGAACCTTCCTTGAGGCCGGGGAATTCCGGAAATTTATATTCGCCTATTCCCAAATCGGCATTACAATTTTCTATTATATATCTGATGTTAGTAAATCCTTCGGGAAGTTTTTTATAAAACGGAGAAAACGAACCGGGATTTTTAAAATAAAATTCCTTATCAGCCAGAAAATCACTTTTGATGTTTTCAAAGGCGGCTCTGTTCTTTACCGCGCTTACAACTTTATGAAGAATGTAATCTTCCGGAGAAGAAAAGTAAATTGGATTGGTGATTATATACTTTAATTTTCTTTTCTGTATAAGCTCATATAAAAGAAGAGAATTTTTTCTGTGCTCTCCGGTTAAAATTAATTCCGCAAAGATATTATCATAAGCCGGTACACTTTCAAGCAGCGCTGCAGAGCTTGA
>CAYSGP010000469.1:0-2510 GCA_964430095.1 uncultured Ignavibacteriaceae bacterium | reverse complement strand
TGCAAAAGATATTAGCAGATTCATGATATGATCTGCTTTAAAGCTTAACCGCTTTTGAATTTTTTGCTTCTCAAATATTTATATTGATTATTCAATCTTTAAGGAATCATAATGGATTATTTAAAAAAATTAATTAATCTGGAGAACAAAGTTGCCGTATTGACCGGAGGAGGCGGTATACTTGCCGGTGAAATGGCTAAAGGTCTATTGAATGCGGACGTTAAAGTAGTGCTGCTGGATATTAATGAGTCAAATTTAAAAAACAGGGTTAATTCACTTTCCGATGACGGCAAAACAATAGTAGGCCTCAAATGCAATATACTTGATGAAGAAAATATTTCGGAAGTAAAAAAAGAAATTCTGGATAAGTTCAAACATATTGATATTCTAATTAATGCCGCAGGCGGGAATATGCCTGGTGCAACAGTTGGAGTCGATCAGACAATATTTGATATAAAAATGGAAGACTTTAAAAAAGTAACTGATTTGAACTTGAACGGAACTGTTTTGCCTACTCTCATCTTCGGAAAAACTATGGCTGAACAGAAAAGCGGATCAATAATTAATATTTCTTCAATGGCTGCGCAAAGAGTTTTAACACGTGTAGTTGGATATTCTGCCGCAAAAGCAGCCATTGATATTTTCACCAAATGGATGGCAGTAGAACTTGCCCAAAAATTCGGCAGCGGAATCAGAGTTAATGCAATTGCCCCTGGATTCCTTTTAACTGACCAGAATAAGACCCTGCTTACAAATCCGGACGGATCATTAACTCAAAGAGGACACAGCATAATCAATATGACTCCCTTCAAAAGATTCGGCGAACCGGAAGAACTGATCGGAACGGTTCTCTGGCTTGCAGGAGATGCGTCAAAATTCGTTACCGGAGCAGTTATTCCAATAGACGGCGGATTCAGCGCATTCAGCGGTGTTTAATTTTTTAATCAACTAATTAAATTTAATGTCGTTAGAACAAACCTGGCGGTGGTTCGGTCCGAAAGATCCAATCTCACTCAAAGAAATAAAACAAACCGGAGCTTCAGGAATAGTTACGGCACTTCATCATATCCCTGCAGGCGAAATCTGGAATATTGATGAGATTATAAAGCGGCAAGAGCTTATTGAAGCAGAAGGACTGAAATGGTCCGTAACAGAAAGTCTTCCGATCCATGAAGATATAAAAAAAAGGAAAGGCAATTACAAAAAATTTATTGAGAATTATAAAATATCAATAAGAAATTTAGGCAAATGCGGTATCGATACTATCTGTTATAATTTTATGCCTGTTTTAGATTGGTCCCGTACTAACCTTCATGTTCAGTTTAACGATGGATCTATAACATCAAAGTTCGAAATAAAAGTTTTTGCCGCCTTCGATCTTTATATACTAAAAAGAAAAAATGCAGAGAAAGACTATACCCCGGAGCAGCTAAACGATGCAAAAAAAAATTTTGAAAGCTTAAATGATAAAGAGAAAGAGAATTTAATAAATACTGTGCTGCTTGGTTTTCCCGGTTCCGGTGAAAGCTACACATTAGAAGGACTAAAAGCAGCGATAAATGAATATAACTCCTTAAGTGCAGACGACCTCCGTGAAAATTTATTTTATTTCTTAAAAGAAATAATTCCGTCTGCCGAAGAATCCGGAATTCTAATGGGAATACACCCGGATGATCCTCCCCGATCTCTCCTAGGCCTTCCGAGAGTTGTAAGTCATAAAGATGATATAGAGAAAATTCTTCATTCAGTTGACTCGGCATCAAACGGAATTACATTATGCACAGGTTCATTCGGAGCCAGCATTAGAAATAATCTTGTTGAAATGGCTGAAACTTTTGCACCAAGAATAAACTTTATTCATCTTCGTAATGTTAAAAATTCCGGAGATGATGGTTTCATTGAGGAGAATCATTTAGAAGGCGACGTTGATATGTACGGGGTTATGAAAGCACTTCTTATAGAACAAAACCGCCGGAAGGATGCTGGAAGAAAAGATTTCCGGATGCCTTTCCGTCCTGATCACGGACATCTTATGACGCCTGACCAAAATAGGAAAGGAATTTATCCAGGCTACTCGCTATTTGGCAGGATGAGAGGTTTAGCTGAATTAAGGGGTCTGGAACTAGGAATAAAATTATCCTTGGGATTATAAAATATCCTTATGTTTTTTCAAATTTTAGGAGCAAAACAAATATTATAATTTCAAGTTGAAAACTTTTTATATGCCAACCAAAGCACACTTATCAAAATTTCAAATTTTACTTCCTCAAAACGATTGCATTGCCTGATTAAATTATTTAAGTTCCTCGCTTAATCACCTGTCTTTTAGATCTTTTACCAGAAAAACAATAGAAATTAGAAGATTCAAGTAAAGGTTATTTTAACCATTTTTTATAAATGATTTATTTTTAGGTATTCATTCCTATTATCAATTAAAATTAGCTTTTCACGAGCTCCAAAATATAACAAAGTCTGAAATCTCACTTTGCGAATCATCCTTTGATTTAAAT
>CAYSGP010000468.1:0-3595 GCA_964430095.1 uncultured Ignavibacteriaceae bacterium | reverse complement strand
ATAGGCTGTCCGGTTTTCAGCACAGATTGATCGTCTTCAAAAAATTTTTCTGCAAGCTCTTTTGGGAAAAAATCAAAATCAGTTTTCCCCAATACCTCTTCTTCATTTTTCTTTCCGACATTTTTAATATCAGCTGGATTTGATACAAGTTTCCTAGTTTCAGTATCTTTTACATAAATACCATCAGGCAGATTATTTATAAGAGTTTTTAGAAGAATACGTTCACGCTGCAGCTTTTCTTCCATCTGCTTCCGTTCCCGGTCTGCTCTCCACTGAGCTTCCTCTAGTGTTTCTAAATCCTTTATCCGTTGACGTAATTCAGCTAATTCTTTCAGCAGTTCTTCTTTATTCTTTAGACTATCATCCATACTTGAATTTATCCTTATTTTTGGGCTGTAAAATGCCCTTTTAAATATTATTATTTTGTACTACCTGGTCATAGGAAACTCTACAGTCACTGATTTACTTTCATTAATAATCCCCGTCAAAGGCTTTGAACATTTTTTTGCTGTTTCAATTATTTTTTACTCAAGAACAATACAGATGCCAGGAGGTATTTTGGCAGATATACGGCATAATATTGTAAATTTTATTTATTAGTTATATTATCGATTGTTTTTAAAGAATTTTTAGTTTTTCGGGAAGTTTATTCGCTGAGGTTAAAGAAGCCGGAGCATACCTTTAGAATAATTTTTTTTATTTATTTGAATGCTGTTCCTTTAAAGAAGGTATAATTAAATGTTCCATCCGGCCCGGCGGTGTCATAAAGATCGGAAATACCTTTGTTCCATTCTTCAGGAGTGATAAACCTGTTTTTAAGTGCATCTTCTTTAACTCCCTCAACCATTGCTGTAAAGGTTTTTTTAGTGAATCCTTCAACCCATTCAGGCCGGCTTGCATCGCAATAAACCTGGCGTGGATTAACTTTTATATTTTCAAAACCGGCTTTATGAAGCAGCGGATCTAGCTGTCTTCCAATGAGAGCATTACCGCCGTTTTTTGCTTGAATATAAACCAGGCAATTGATTGCTTTTTGTGCAAGTTTGCTTTCCGGGAAATAATATGCAGAACCATGGTCTCCTTCAATTACAGTAATACTTCCTCCAGGTTTTAGAACAAATTTTAAATGTTCTAAAGCTTTGAGAGGTTCTTTAAGATGTTCTAAAACAAAGCAGATAAAAACATGATCGAATGTCTCTTTTTCAAAAGGCAGATTAAAAATATTTGCCTGCTGGAAATCAACATTGTATATGCCTGCATCATCAATTGAGTTTTTTGCCCTTTTCAGCGATTCCACAGAAATATCGATTGAAGTGAATTGAGATGAGGGATTATTTTTAGCTAAGAAAATTGTTTGAGCACCCACACCGCAACCGGCTTCCAGAATTTTACTATTCACAGGATAAACAGTATCATCATGCAGAAGTTCAGCTAAAGTATTTGCCTGATCGGTCAGCCGTTCATTTTCTTTTTCGGAATACCCGTGCACGTAGTCATTATTATTCATAATCAGATTATCTTTTTAGTTAAAAAATAAATATAACTCATATAGATAACCCAGAAAAATTCCTCCGGATAAAAGGAAGAAAATATACAGGCTTATTGCACGTTTTTTTAGTATGGCTGAAATCCCGGCAATTACCCCTGCACTTGTACCGGGACCAGTTATTAAAAATGCAAGCATAGCTCCTTCTCCGGCTCCTCCATTTAATAATGTTTGGATCAACGGGACTGCGGATTCTCCGTTTACATATAAGGGCAGCCCGATTAAAGCAGCCAGCGGAACCGCAAATATATTTTTAGAGCTGAATAATCCTGTAATAAATGAAGCCGGTACAAAGTGGTTAATTAAAAAACCGATTGCAGCAAAAACTGTATAATACAGCAGGATCTGTTTTACACCAGTATTCAATATTTCCATGATGATCTCTTTCCATTTGATGTTTGCAATGAATCCGGAAATCTTTTTTGCAATGTTTTCGACCGATTCCAGCTGCATAAAATTATAATAAAATTCTCTGTTATAACTTCCGGCGAAAGATTGAGAAGCACAGCAAAAATTAAATTTTGATGAATTTATCTTTGCATTTTTTTTATTTGCAGTATCCTGAAGAGTAATAATTCTTCCAGAACAGCCGCATGTTTGGATTTCCGGAAGAATATAAGCAGATACCGAACAATCACGTGCATGTTTATCTGAACTGACGGGTAAAGGTTTGTTCTGCCTGACAATTCGTACCTGATCACTCAAATAATCAGATTTCTTTTCAATCCAATGTGTCATATAACCGGATCCAATACCGATTATAACTGAAGAAACAGCCAGTGCAACCGCAAATTGTGTGCTTATTATACCTGCTATAAGTATAAAACCATCCGGGCTCATTAAAGGTGAAGAGGTTAAAAAAGCCATCACCGGACCCCACGGCAAGGCTGTGGTCAGCATCCCGATTATAACAGCCATTGTTCCGCAGGCACATAAGGGAGTAAAAGCTCCGACGGCAACGCTTGCCGGTATTGAAACGTTTGATCTATGTAATAATGCCTGCTTAATTTTTTCAGGCTTCACATAAACTATTAATATCGCAGCGGTAACTATTGCGAGGCTAAGAGGCAGCCAGTTATGAATATAACTTTTTACTATGTATGCTGCCATTTCTATTAAGAGCTCTTCCATTTTTTCCTCCATCTAAAAAAAATTTTATGAATTCAATATCTAAGACGAAGGAGCTTCAAAAAAGACGCAAAGTTTAAAAATGGAAGGTGACTATCCGGAGCTTACAGCCTTTTTTAATCTTATCAGCCTGAAGAAAAATTCTTTTCCTTTATAAAATCTTATAAAATTCAAACAAGCTCTGAAGCTTTCATCAAAAAAAATTGTAAGGAATACCCCCAGCAGGTTCAAATGAAAAACAAAAATCATCAATGCACTCATAGAAATTGTAAAAGTTGTCCCGAAAATCTGGGTATAGAGCATCCATTTTGTATCTTTCATCCCTCTAATTGCATTGCCGCTTATTACATTAACGGAGACCGGGAAAATGGTTATTGCGGCAATATACATTAGGTGAGTTACCCGGTTTATTAAATGTTTTTCCGAAGTAAAAACAGAAAGAATATTTTCCGGAAAAGCGATAAATAAAAATGAAATGAATATGCAAAGAAAGAATCCATACCTTAAGCTTACCATCCCGATATGAATTGCTTCCTCAGTTTTGCCTGCTCCCATTTTCTGCCCTACAAGGATCATAGTTGCCCTGGCAATTCCTATGTAAATAAAAAATGTAAAAGCCTGAATCCGGCTGACCAAAATGTAAAGGCCTGAAGAATAGGCATCCAATCCATTTACAATGCTTATAATTGCTATTTGGCCGAAAGACCAAAGCATAGCTTCAAGTCCTGCAGGCAGACCTACTACAATATTTTCCTTTTGAATTTTCCACTCGGGCTTTAAAATTCCTTTTAATGAAGTTTTAAAAGTCAGTTTTTTACTTAATAACAAAACAAAGACGAAATAAACAGCAGCAGAGTAGTTGGAAATTGTTGTAGCAATTGCTGCACCTTTAATACCCATTTCAGGAAATCCGAAATGACC
>CAYSGP010000467.1:0-3135 GCA_964430095.1 uncultured Ignavibacteriaceae bacterium | reverse complement strand
TTGCCGTTTACAACCCTGCTGATGGTGGATATATCCATCCCTATTTCTTCAGCAATATCCTTATAAATCATCGGGCGAAGGAACTTAGCGCCTTTATCAAAAAACTCATGCTGCTTGATTAAAATAGCCTGCATAATCTTCATTAATGTTTCGCGTCTCTGCTGGATGCATGCAATAAACCATTTGGCCGACTCAAATTTTTCCCTTAAAAATTTGTAAGTGCTTTTATCTTTCGGAGATTTCCTTTTTTTTCTGGTTGAATCGAACATCTCAAGGTAGGATTTATTTATGGTTACGGATGGAAGAGTCCTGTCATTTAATGTGATAACAAAATTATCGTCCACTTTCTCCACAATAAAGTCGGGAGTAATCTGATTCATCTCTACGGATTCAATATTGCCCTCCCCCGGTTTCGGATTCAGCTTATGAATAATTTCAAATACCAGTCTAAGCGTTTCATCCGAGAGATTCATTTTTGTCTTTATCATTTCAAAGCGGCGCTTTGTAAAATCATCAAAATATTTATTCAGCAGCTCTTCCGCCAGAAATTTATAATAAGCATCGAACTTGGAATTTCTGAGCTGAACAAGAAGGCATTCCTGCAAATTTCTGGATGCTATTCCTGGAGGATCGAAGGTTTGTATTTTTTTCAGAAGCTCTTCCCCTTCTTCCATTGTAATATCTATATGCTCGAAAGTTTTCATCTCATTGATAATATCAGGCAGATTCCTCTTCAGGTAACCGTCATTATCAAGACTGCCGATTATTTCTTCTCCCAATAGATAAAGATCCTCTCTAAGGTTCAGCATTTGAAGCTGCTCAACTAGGTGTTCGCTTAGACTTTCTCTTGCAGGAGCAACCGGCTGGTAAACTTCTTCGTTGCTTCTATTGAGTTTATCCCCTTCGAAATCCCGGTCATTCATAAAATCTTCTATACTAAATTCTTCCTGGCTGTAGTTTTCGAATTCCTCCTCTTCCGGGGTTTGCTCTTTCTCCTTTTCAGTTTCCTGTGTATTTTCAATTTCCTCGGTAGCGTTTTCTTCGAGTATAGGATTTATTTCCAGCTCATTTTTAATCCGCTGTTCCAGCGCCAATGTATTCAGCTGCAGAAGCTTTTGATACTGGATCTGCTGCGGTGAAAGTTTTTGCTGCAGTGTCTGTTTCTGTGATAACGTTAGCATATTATTCGCCTAAGGTTTCCTTCAATTTTAGATACCATTTTTCTCCGTATAATCTTTCTAAAGATTCTCCGCAAAAATCTATCAATTTTATGTCTTTTTGAATACCGTTTTCTAGAGCCGGAGAACATTGATTAAAATGTTCCATTCTTAAAACATCTCCGCCGAAGTTTGAAACCCTGATAGGGAAAAGGTGACAGGAAATAGGTTTTTTAAAATTTATCTTCCCGTCTAAATAAGCTTTTTCAATGCTGCATTTTGCAATATCATTTTCATAGTAGACAAATACACATGCATGGTTATTCAAACTTCTAGTAAAAAGATCATTATGCTTTACTTCATAAAAACCTTTTTCGTTGATAACATTTTTATGCTCCTGAGGGAGATAGTCCATTGCTGAAGGCAGAATTTCTCTTATTTTATCTATTTCTTCGGTTAACAGCGGAGCTCCGTACTGGCTTTCCAGAGTACAGCAAGCTCCTTTACACTTCTCCAATTCGCACGAAAACCGCGTTTCTGCGATTTCTGAATTGATTAAAATCTCTTCAACCGGTATTAAATTACTGACAAACATTTGGAATAATTTTTGTGAAAGATAATAATTCTTTGATAAATACAAAAGCTAAAAACTCCTAATTATACTGAAACTCTTAAACTTTTTTTACCCAGGATAGAGTTTATTCTAAGTGCTTTTTAATGGTTATACTGTTGAATATTAATTTTATATTTGCAGTAAATCATCTCTTTTTATAGAAGAATTTTTGGAAAAGAATAAGCTTGCTCTGGTTGCTTTGGGGGGAAACTCCATTACCCGCAGTAATGAAGCCGGCAGCATAGAGCAGCAGCAAAAAAGCACATATGAAACCTGCCGGAATCTTGTCAGCTTAATTAAAAATAATCTTAACCTTGTAATAACTCATGGAAACGGCCCGCAAGTGGGAAATATCCTCCTCCGTAATGAAGCAGGATACGATCAGTATAAAATTCCGAAGATGCCCCTGGATATCTGCGTGGCAGATTCTCAGGGCGGAATAGGTTATATGATAGAACGGCAGTTGATTAATGTATTGAAGGAAAACGGAATACGGAGAAATGTAATAACTATGATTACGCAGGTATTAGTGAATATTCATGATCCCGCTTTTAAAGATCCTACTAAACCGATCGGTCCCTACTATATAAAAGAAGAAGCTGATTTGCTCTCAAAAGCAAATGACTGGATTTTTAAAGAAGATCCCAAGAAAAAGGGATGGCGGCGGATAGTCCCTTCGCCAAAGCCGATTGATATAATGAATAAAAAAATTATTAAAAAATTAGCGAAGGCAGGCGTAATTGTTATTGCAGCCGGGGGCGGCGGGATTCCTGTTTTTATAAATGATAATAAGCTGTTCGGCGCGGAAGCAGTAATAGATAAAGATCTCGCGGCATCTCTGCTTGCAAATAAAATTGGAGCCGATACTTTAATTTTTTTGACCGATGTTCCAAAGGTATATTTAAATTATAATAAGCCGGATCAAAAAGCTCTAGATGAAATGACAGTCATTGAAGCTGAGAAATATTTAAATTCGGGAGAATTTCCCCTGGGGAGCATGGGACCAAAAATACTAGCTGCAATTGAATTTATAAAAAAAGGCGGGAAAGAAACACTGATTACCGATGCACACAGACTTCTGGATCCTTCAGCAGGAACAAGGATTGTTGATTGTGCGGTCTAGCCCGATTATTTTTACTCATCAATTAATTATTTAACCGGAGTATTCTAAAATGGCAGTCAGCATGAAAGCAAAAAGTTTTATATCAAATAATGATCTCTCAATCGAAGAGACTTACCAGATTTTTGATCTCAGCAGAATATTAAAGCAGAAGCAGTTAACAGGCGAACCGCACCGCCTGCTGGAAGGTAAAACGCTTGGAATGATTTTTACAAAACCTTCTACAAGGACAAGGGTCTCTTTTG
>CAYSGP010000466.1:0-2806 GCA_964430095.1 uncultured Ignavibacteriaceae bacterium | reverse complement strand
TGCAGTTTACGGACTAATTATTTCGGGTGCCGTTTCAGTGGCTCTGGCATGGGCAATTCCTTCGGTAATTGAAATCTGGTATACGGTCGGCTCCTTCTGCATTCCCGGAATAATTCTGCCTGTGGTAAGCTCTTATTTTGTTAAAATTAGAATAAGTAAATCGATTATGTTGATTGAAATGATTTCGGCAGTATCGGTAAGTATCGCCTGGTATTTTTTAAGAAATGAAATTGATGGAAGCATCCTGTATGAAGTTGAACCGATGATTGCGGGTTTATTTACGGCTTCTGGAATCCATTGCTATGGAATAATTGTCAGATACGTAAATCGTAATTCGTAAACTGGCAGAGCCAGAACCAAAGCTTGTTAAAATCGAATGTCGAACACCGAATGTCGAATAATGAATCCTCTGCTTTTATCTTGCACAGTATGTTCGATATTCATTTTTCGATGTTCGATATCGAAATTCATTTCCACTTTGAGTAGAATTTAAGAACTAACGTCGTAAATCCTAATTCGCATCTTTATCCTGATGCTGCCGGTTTCTTCTTACTATATTTTCTTTTCTTCTCTTTATAACTGATAAAACAACCGCCGTGCTTAAAACAATTATAATTACGGCTAATGAGATGAAAACAGGTATCTCGATTAAATCGGAGAGAAGCATTTTAAATACTACGAATGCCAGAACAATGGCAACACCGGATTTCAAATACTTGAAAAGATCTACAATACCTGCTAATGCAAAATATAAAGCTCTGAGTCCCAGTATTGCAAATATGTTTGAAGTAATTATTACAAATTCATCTCTTGTAATCGCAATAATGGCGGGAATGGAATCCATAGCAAAGACGATATCCGTCGATTCTATCAGCAGCAAAGTAAGGAAAAGCGTAGTCGCAAATATTTTCCCGTTCTTTTTTATAAAAAAACGTTTACCCTGATAACTTGAATCGAATTTAAAATACTTTGACGCAAACCTTACAAGCGGATTTCTGTCCACCTCAACTTCATGTTCCCCGCCGAATGCCATCTGGTAAGCTGCAAAAAGAAGAATGGTTGCAAATACATAAATAATGGGGTGAAATATTCTTATCAGTCCCACGCCGAGAAAGATAAAAAGTATTCTGAAGATTACTGCGCTTATTATTCCCCATTTAAGAATCAGCGGCTGGTTTTCGGCCGAAACCCTCATTTTTTTGAATATCAGCAGGAAAACAAAAAGATTATCAACGGATAGGGAGTATTCAATCAAATATCCTGTCAAGAACTCCAGGGCTTTGATATGACCGTTTTCAAAATAAAAATAGATGAATATATTGAAAAGAAGCGCCGTTGAAATCCATACGCCGCACCAAATGAGGCTGTTCTTTAAAGTTATTTTTCCCTTTCTGTGGTCGGTTACATAAATATCGAGGAAAAAAATAAATGTTACTACAACAGAAAAGATTATCCAGAAAATGTATTCATTCACAAGCAAAAACTTTATATGATAAAACTAAAAAGAGAATATAATATTTTAAAAAATCAACGAATTATTATATAGGTTTTTAATTAAAGTTCCTGTGTCTGCATCATCCTTATGATGATTTTTAAGGCAGCAGAATTCCTGCTGCAAGCACGGTGGTCCATAAACCATTTTTATCGCCTTCGGCAGACTGTGTAATATTAAACGTCCTTACTATTTTACCCGACATTTTATAAATGTCTTCGCGTTCACTCCAGTCTTTATTCGCATCGAACTCAACACCTAAAGTAGTAGCGAGCATAGTAGCCGCAAGATCTTCCGCATACTCGCCGGCTATTTTTTCGGTCTCGCCGAACGGATGATGCTCGGATAAATATCCGTACATAGAATTTTCTCCGGGAAGGGCTACACCGAGCGACGCAGCAATTAACCTGTTTGGCTCATTTGTCGAATTTCGCGCCATTACAGAGAAAGTAATCTGTCCGGGCGCAATCTCTCTTAATCCCTCTTCTTTGGTTATTCTTTTACAGTTGGTGGGGAAAATACTGCTTACCGTTACAAGGTTGCAAATTTCAATGTTTGCATTTCTTAAGGCGAGCTCAAAAGAAGTTAAATACTCTTTATGCCTGCCTACCCCTTTGGTAAAAAAAATTTTTGTCGGTACATACAAATTCTCATCTCCTTTTTGTTTTTTGATTCTAAGTATGTTTACTTGATTAATTTAACGAATTTTCTTTTTCCTACTTTTAAAATTTTTTCGTAGTCGAGCTTAACAGATTCCGAAATTTCATCAACCCTTTTTCCGTCTATATATACTCCGCCCTGGACTATGAGTCTTCTGGCTTCATTTTTTGACGGAGCAAAATTTACTTTAACTATCAAATCTAATATACCGATTTCATTTTCATTTTTCGAAAATTTAAATACCGGCAGATCGTCCGGGAGTTCTTTTTTAATAAATATCTTATCAAATTCCGATTCTGCTTTGATTGCGGCGTCTTCATCATAATAGGTTGCCACCAGCGTCCTGGCAAGCTCTCTTTTCAGATCCCGGGGATTTATATTTTTCTGTGAAAGCTTATCTTTTATCTCTTTGACCTTTTCATTAGCAGCATCGGTTGCAAGCTCGAAATAACTGTAAATAAGATCATCCGGAATTGAGAGCGTCTTACCATAGATTTGCTCCGGAGGTTCCGAGATCCCGATAAAATTGTTATAAGACTTGCTCATTTTTTCCACCCCGTCCGTACCTGGAAGCAGCGGCATTGTGATTATAACCTGCGGCTCCATCCCGTGCTCTCTCTGTATATCCCTTCCAACCAGCAGATTAAATTTTTG
>CAYSGP010000465.1:0-3420 GCA_964430095.1 uncultured Ignavibacteriaceae bacterium | reverse complement strand
TATTTGCAGCCTACAAAAGAACACCTCCCGGTTGATCGTTTTGTATCTCCTGAAGAGTTCGATATGTATAAAGAAGAAGGGCTGAAAATAGGATTTAAAATTGTAGAATCCTCTCCGCTGGTGAGAAGCTCTTATCATGCCGATAAGCATGCAAGAACAATCTTTTAGTTAAATCATTCTTCCATTTCTTCTTAAATAGAAACTGTAATTTATTTATAAAACAAAATTTAAGCGATTTATTTAATTTTTTTTTGAACCTCTCCATGCATTGCTTTTTTAAAGAATTCACCTGATTCCGTAAGGTCATAATTGTAAGATTTTAATAACGGCGGACCCCATAAGGGATCATATACCCAGCATGCCCAGCTGATTCCCTTATCTTCAAGATAATTGATTATCCTGTTGCCATAATCCTCATTATTCCGGCCGAAACCGAATTCAGTGGCAAAAACCGGCCATGTTGAAGCTGCGAAACCGAAATTTTCGTCCCACCTGGGTTCCCATGGCTGACTTCTTTTATGTGCATAAGGATGCGTTACATATGCAATTCCCTCGGCTTCAATCGGACTTATCCACAGTGGAGTTAAATCATATGCCCAATCCAGTGGTGCGATTAAAGGAATCGTCTCTTTATCGTAAGACCTGACGAGTACAATCAAATCTTCATTGATTTTCTTCCATTCTTCCCATGACATTCTTCCCAGCCTGCCGAAAAATAAAGTCGGTTCATTAAAAAATTCATAAAAGGCTACTGTATTATTTCTTGCAAACCGCTGGGCAACGGTAAGCCAGAAATTATTTGTTTCGGCTAATGAGGTTATATATTCGGAATTCTGGAAAAGCTCCATTTTCAGATTACCGATCGAATGCCAGTCGATTATTACATACATATCCAATTCGGTACACCATTTTACCGCCTGATCCAGAAGTTTTAAATATTCTTCCGGAGTTCTTTCTCTCCATGCAAAAGGATGCACGGGAATCCGGACAATCATAGCACCCATTTCTTTTATTTTAGCAAAATGTTCTTTTTCCCAGCGGCCGTCTTTCTCAATTTTATCCGGATCGGATATTGAAACTCCCCGGAATAAGATCGTGTCTCCAATGGAATTAACAAAAATGTTCCCTTTAACTGAGATTAAAGGCAGCTTTTTTATATTGTAACTTGTATCAGCTTGAGCAATAATTTCAGAATATAGGAAAATGAAAGAAATGATAAGCAGTATAGTTTTTTTCATTATAATTCCTCTATTTGCCTTATAAATAATTTTTTGGAAAAATATTAGCAGATATATATCTGAAGAAATTTACCCATGATCAAAATTACTAAAAAAATTGTTGACTCAATAAAACCTTTTAATTATGTTTATTTTAATATGAATGAAGCTTAAGAATGCCGCTCTTAAATGAATTTGAAAAACCTGGAAAGATTCATTATCAAATCCTTTTGATGTGCTGGGCAGGATGGGTTTTTGATTTTTATGATCTGATTCTTTTCTCCTTTCTGCTTGTTCCAATCGGCAATGATCTCCACCTCTCAAATGTAGGACTCTCATATATTATGGGAGCATCTTTAGCTGCGACTGCGGTTGGAGGAGTGGTATTTGGAATTCTCTCCGACCGTTACGGGCGAAAAAACGTGCTTCAATGGACAATAATCACTTACAGCATCGGTACATTTCTTTGCGGGTTAGCTTCCTCCCTTGAAGTATTATTAGTGTTCAGAATTATTACAGGCTTGGGAATCGGCGGCGAATGGGCAACAGGGCAGACATACGTCGGAGAATCCTTTCCTCCGAAAGTCCGCGGCAGATACGGAGCAGTAATGCAAACCGGGGCTCCCTTTGGTATAGTGCTGGCGTCACTTGTCGGCGGTTTTCTCGCTCCTGAAATAGGATGGAGAGGATCATTTTTTATCTCAATTCTTCCGGCTCTCCTGGTGATCTTTATTCGAAAAAAGCTTCCTGAATCTGATGTTTGGATAGAAAGGAAAAGATTATCTCTCGGCAATCTGCAAAGCCAAAATTTAATTGTTCAAAAAGAGCCAAGTAAATTTCTTCAATTATTTTCTCCGGGCTATATAAAAATATTTATGAATTCTCTCATCCTTGCAATTTTTGATATGTCGGCTTATTGGTTTACTTACAGCTGGCTGCCCGGGTATCTCCATCAGCAAAGGCAATTTACAATGACTAAGTCGGCTTTATGGATGCTGGTGGTCCAGGCCGGAGGATTAATCGGATATCTGACATTCGGCATAGCAGCCGACAAAATCGGCAGACGACCATCCTATTCAATTTATTCGTTTATAATGGCTGTAGGATTAGTAATGATTACATTGCTCTGGGATGCAATTGCCGCTAATCCTGGAATAGTTCTTATTTTTATGTTTCTTGTAGGTTTTGGGACAGGCATGTTCAGCGGTTACGGACCGCTGTTTGCGGAGCTTTTCCCGACTTCAATCAGGAATACCGCAATGGGCTCTGCATTTAATTTAGCCCGCGGCGTACAGTTTTTTACCCCAGTGATCATCTCATTAATCGCTCAGCAATATGGATTAGGAGGCGGGATCTCGCTTGCAGCATTATTTGCATTGCTAACCGGTGCATGGATTTGGGTTTTCCCTGAAACTAAAGGACGAAAAATTGAGGTGTAAACTAGGAATAAGAAAAAATAATTATTGACAAAGTTTTTTCTCTTGTAAGACTTCCTTTTACAAGTAGTGTATGACTCTAGGTGGGTTCGCTTATATTAAAAGACAAATAATTCAATATCTCCTTTAATTTTTTATTTGTATAATCATCCTTCCATACCTAAATTTACAGCTCAATTTTTTCAAAATAAGGATAAAAAATGCCCGAAATTAAAGGAAAAATTCTACAGATAATCGGACCTGTAGTCGATATCGAATTTGAAGAGGGTCTTCTGCCGAAAATCTATAATTCTGTCAAGATACCGAGAAAAAATATTGAAGGAAAAGAAGAAAATTTAATTGTTGAAGTTCAGCAGCATCTTGGTGAAGACCGCGTAAGAGCTGTTGCAATGGATTCTACAGACGGTCTGGTTAGAGGTATGGATGCATTTGATACCGGGGAACCTATTTCAGTTCCTGTTGGTCCGGAAACATTGGGACGATTATTAAATGTAACAGGACAGACAATTGACGGTTTAGCTGAAATAAAAACAAATAAGCGATACCCGATTCATCGTCCCGCACCAAAATTTAAAAACCTGTCAACTCAAACCGAAATTTTTGAAACGGGAATTAAAGTCATAGATTTAATCGAGCCTTATTCAAAAGGAGGAAAGACAGGATTATTTGGAGGCGCCGGAGTTGGTAAAACAGTTATTATACAGGAATTAATTCATAATATTGCCCAGGAACATGGCGGATATTCGGTATTTGCCGGAGTAGGGGAG
>CAYSGP010000464.1:0-4425 GCA_964430095.1 uncultured Ignavibacteriaceae bacterium | reverse complement strand
GGATTCTGAATTCATCTTGTTCTGAACAAGTTCCGGGACAACCTTAGTCCCGGCAACAATATTAACAAGCCCGATATTCTTAACCTTTACAAGCTGTCTGCCGATCAAATATGTCAGGTAATTGGTTTTATAAACTATCACCATCGGCAGCCGGAAAATACCGGCTTCCAGAGTAGAAGTGCCGGATTTGATAATTCCAAATTTTGCATTCTTCATTAAATCGTAAGTGAAGCCTTTTACGATCTTATAATTATTTTTATCTGAAAGCTGTTTGAACAGCTCTTCATTTATATTTTCCGAACAAACAATGAGGATTTGCATATTAAATTCTTCGGCAATTTTGAATGCCGCTTCAATGCTTGGCGGGAAAATCTTTTCAACTTCATGAGTTCGGCTGCCCGGCATCAGGAGTAATATCTCTTTAGATGGATCCAAATTAAATTTTTGATCCAATTCATTCCTGTTTAAAAAACTATATTCATTTAATCTTTCAGCTAGCGGATGTCCAATGAATTCAACATTAACTGCATGCTTTTTATAGAGTTCTTCTTCAAAAGGAAATACAACCAGCATCTTATCGATTAATTTTTTTATTTTATTAATTCTCCCGGCTCCCCAAGCCCAGATCTGGGGAGAGATGAAATAAACTATTTTTGTCCCTAAAGCCTTTACTTTTTCAGCAAAATCCAGGTTAAAGCCGGGATAATCTATTAATATTATTGTTTTGATTTTATTTTCTTTCACAATATCAAGAAGATCTTTTTGAACTCTTCTTATAAAAGGAAGATGCTTTACAATTTCCGCAAAGCCGAGAAAAGCCATTTTATTTATATGATATATGACATCCATTCCTTCTGCTTTCATTTTATCGCCGCCGATCCCGCATATCTCAATATCTTTATCAATATTTTTTAGAGCTCTTACCAAAAAACTCCCGTGTAAATCTCCGGAAACTTCGCCGGCAATCATCATTATTTTTTTCTGATTCACTTCGTGAAATCTTTCCATTAATTTCAGCGGAGACCTGATGTGCGATTACACTAATTAAAGTCTTCCAATAAACCATAATAAAAACAAAGTAAGCGAAACAAAGCTTAAAGCCTGCAGACTTCTTTTCTCAGATCTCAATCCTGCTTTAATTTTGAAAACCGGCTGTTCAACCGATACTGCTTTGTAAGGAGAAATTCTAGGAATAAACCTCGGTACATTTCTCTTATAATCTTCGAAAGCTGCTCCGAATTTACTTTGAAGATATTTCTCCTCTTCTTTTATTATCATTCTGTATTGAAAATAAAAAAAGAGCAGACCGGCAATCTGCAAATAAGGGAAAACAGCAAAGGACATGACTCCAAGTCCTGTATAAATTAAAATATTTCCGAGGTACAACGGATTTCTGACATGTGCAAAGGGTCCGCTTACGATTAGAAAAGATCCGCCGACTTCACCTGTTGTGCGGGTTTCGCTTCCCGCCCAGCTGACTCCCCACAATCTTATCAGCTCTCCCGAGACAGCAATGCAGAATCCCGCTATCAGGCTCCAGATATTTGCATTCTCGTACAAAATCATGATCAACAGAAAAGGAACCGGAGTATAACTTCTGTATTTGAAAAATATTGAAGAGAGATTCATTTAAATTTTTTCCCTATTCAGCTATATAAGCTGTTTTACGTTTAAGCCCTGCACGGTATCTTTTACGCAATCTTTTTTTACACATCAGCTCTTTTAATCTCCCTGTTATTTCGGAAAAAGTCTGAAACGGGAAATAAGTTATCCTTTCCTTCTCGCAGAACTTCAGCAGATCATTTTTTGCAAAAATAAAGTCGCAGTACTGGGCAGTTTCTTTATCGGAATTGCCGTCTCCTATATAAAATGTATAATCATCATCGCTGCTGTTATTCATAATATGATTTCTTTTGCAGTTTGCAGAGGTAAGGAATTCTGAATCAAAATATGGAAAGGAGGGGATCAGTCTATTATCGCTGTTTATAGTCAGATGATTAGAATAAACATTTACTCCTTGAATTTCTTCTTTCTTAAAAATTTTTTCTATATAATAATCGAATCCGTCGCTCAAAATGAAAAGATCATGCTTTCTTTCCCTGCAGAATTCCACAAACATTTTAAAGGTTGCATCAATAGAGAAAGTGCCGATAAAATCGTCCAGCTCCTCTTTATTTATTCTGTCAATTGAGGCGCACAGAGCAATCCAGCAGTCCTTGGCAGGGAGCCGGTCGCTGAGAAGATCTTCAATTATTGCATCAACCTTCGGTTTATCTCCGAATTTCCTGAAAATTGCATCCCCAACATCTTCGGTGGTAATCGTTCCGTCAAAATCAACGAATATCTTAAAGCCCTCATGCATGTTTTTCATCCTGCCGCCACATTCAAATCTTCATTAAATCTTACACTAACCAGCTTTGAGACTCCCTCTTCCTGCATTGTTACTCCGTATAAAGTATCCGCAGCTTCCATAGTTCTTTTATTATGAGTTACAACAATAAATTGAGTATCGGCGCTGAAATCGGTTAATATTTTGGTAAAGCGGTCGATGTTTGCATCGTCCAGCGGCGCATCAATTTCATCGAGTATACAGAAGGGGCTCGGCTTCACCAGATAAATTGCAAAGAGGAGAGCAATTGCGGTTAAAGTTTTTTCACCTCCGGACAAGAGCTCGATTGATGTGGGACGTTTCCCTTTCGGCTTTGCTATTATTTCAATTTTAGCTTCCAGCGGGTCCAGCATTCCTTCGGGAGATTCTTCCAAACGGAGATCGGCTTCATCACCGGGATTAAAAAGTCCCCTGAAAATATTAATAAAGTTTTCCCTTATTTTTTCAAAAGTCTCCATGAACTGCCGCTGTGCGGTAGCATTAATTTCGTCGATTGTTTTGATAATATCTTTTTCAGATTCAATCAGATCATTCCTCTGCCGTGATAAAAATTCAAATCTCTCTTTTTCTTCCTCGAACTCAGAATAAGCAAGCAGATTAATCGGTCCCAGGTTCTTTATAGCCTGTTTAAGAGATTGTACTTCATCTTCCCTTTGTTTAAAATCAAATGTGCCCAGGTCATCAAAGGTTTTAATAGAAAGAGTCAGGGAGTAGGAATCTTTTATATGATCGAATAAATTAGAAATTTTTATTTCATATTCACCGAGATTCATTTCATAATGATGAATTTCCTCAACGACTGAATCTTTCTGTTCTCTCAAATTTCTCTGCTTCTTTTCAATCCCTATAATCTCTGTTTTTACGGAATTATATTTTTCCTCTACGCTGCCTAAATCGGTTAACTTTGTTTTCTTATCAGCCTCGAGGTCTTTTAACTCCCTGTTCTTTTCGGAGATTAAGCGGTTTATATTATTTATTTCTTCAGTGGAGAACAGGATATCGTTTTCGCGGCGGGATATTGTTTTGTTAATGTTCACTATTGAATTTTCAGCATGCTTTACTGAGCTTTCAATATTCCGGAGTTCACTGAATAACCTCTCCTTTTCAACTATAAGCTTATTCTGTTCTGAGGTTTCTGAATTGAATTTATTTTCATATTCATTGAATTCAGCTTCCAAAGCCTGAAACTTGCTGTCCCCTTCGATTTTTTCTTTTTTCATCTTTTCAAGATCAGCAGTATAGACATTCAGGTTATCATCAATCCGGTTAGCCTCGCCGGCCAGTTCCTGGATTTCTTTCCTCGCTTTTTCGACTTCATCGGCAGCTTTCTTCTTTTCATATTCAAAAAGCGCAATCTGCTTTTCAACATTTGCAATATCATTCACCAGCAGTCTAGTTTCTTCTGAAATGTTTTTTAAATCAATTTTATTAATCTTTTCTTCCGTATTCTCCGCCATATCCTTGATCTTTTCAGCCTCAGCTTTCCTCCGGATGTAGTCATGCTTGAGTGATTCAAGGAATTGTTTTCTGCCGAAAAGAGAATCATCCGCTTTAGGAGCTGAACCTGCTTCGATTACCCCGAATGAATCTATATAGTCCCCATTTAAAGACGTAAAATTAAAACCGGGATACAGCCGGGAAATTTTTAATGCAGTTTCAAACGAATCGACGATTGCAGTCTTCCTTAACCTCCAGTCAAAAAAAGCTCTCCATTTATCTTCGCAGGTGATCAGATCATTAGCCCAGCCGATAAATCCTTTTTCTTTACCTATTCTTTTTATTTTTCTTTTTTCATAGAATTCCCCGATTCCGGAGAAGAATCCTTTTTTTTCATAACCTTTATTCCGGTTTAAATAAAATGAAGCTTTTCCGGATTGGTTATTTTTCAGGTATTCTACTGCATTCTTAAGGTCTTCCAGGGATTCTACAAGAATACTATTCAGATTATTCTTTATTGATGCTTCAACTGCGAAACGGTATTTGTCGGCGGTGGTGCCGGAGTGTGCAAGCAGAATACGCAGGTTCTGCGGATATCC
>CAYSGP010000463.1:0-4658 GCA_964430095.1 uncultured Ignavibacteriaceae bacterium | reverse complement strand
CTTTCTTCAAGCTGATGGATGATTTGTAGAATTTTCTTTTCCCGCAACTCTAAAGGAAAGTATTCAAGAATTCTTTTTCTTGCCCTGCATCCGAATTCAGATGGAGCATTCATTGCGTTTCTTAGCGCGGTTTCAATGGCGTCAAGCTCATTTAATTTTACTATAAATCCCTTATCCTTAATTGCTGTTGGAATTCCAAATACGTCAGAACCAACAGGGATGCACTCACACATCATCGCTTCACATAATGTATTCGGCATTCCTTCGTGGCGTGAAAGCTGGGCAAAAACTTTTGCCCGCTGATAATAATGAAGCAATTCAGCCTGATTGATTTTTGGAAAACATTGAACATTCGGCGGCATATTTAATTGCTCTGCAATATGAGGCTCAATTCCAATTACAACAAATTTTGTGTTGATCATTCGCTCTGCAACGGAGAACAGTACATCAAAACCTTTTTTCTTTATTCGATGCATATCAGGGCAGATACCTACACTTAACACGAACTGTTCTTTTTCACCTTTGGGGAACCATTTTGTGGAATCATAGCCAGTGTGTACAACAGAAATATTATTCCCATCGTATTTACATAATCGCATTGCTTCTTTTTTCAGCGATTCATCTACTGCCAGTACATAATCTGCATGAATAATTCCATATCTGACAATTCTGGATTTCCACCAACTATTCCATATCCCGTAATTATATTCTTTCTCTTGTGCCACATCAACGCCGCCAATGATAACAATTGATTTTTTCCGGAATATTTTTGTTAGAAAAACCAAAACTGAAGAATAAACAGATGCGAACCATGAAAATGTAATATCAATTTTATTTACAGCTTTTAAATATTTCCATAATGCAAATAAGCCGGTTTCAGTAATAGGTTTGACGGAATAATTTTTCTGCAGCGATTGAAGATCGCTTTTAATAAATGGTGTTATAAATGTCGATGTAAATAAGATATTTGTTTTAGTATTAGTCAAGTTTCATCTTCAGTTGAGCTTCAATACTAAAGGAAATTTCATCATTCCGAGTGAATTTTAGCTTGTAAAGAAAATAAGTTTAGTCTTTTCAGTTTTTTTATAAAATTTACATTATCAATATAAAATTATTCTTTATTTTGCGGAAGTTTATTATTATGTCCTACAAAGATAGATGAAAAATCCAAGAATACTTATAGCCCGCCCTGACCGCATCGGCGATGTTGTCCTCTCTACTCCGATTCCGCGCGAACTGAAGAAAACTTTTCCCGGCTGCTTTATTGCAATTTTGGTAAGAGAATATACAAAAGACATCTATCTAAACAATCCTTATGTAGATCAAATGATTATTTATGAGGAAGCTCCGGGAAAAAATAGGATCAAAGCATTCTTTAAACTTGTATCGGAAATAAAAAAATATTCCTTCACTCATTCCTTCATGCTTCTTCCCACTGAAAGACTGAACTGGATTTTATTCTTCAGCGGGATCAAATACAGAATCGGAGTCGGGCATAAATTTTATCAGTTCATTACCGGCACGAAAAGCGTACAAAGAAATAAATATATCCCTCTCCGTCACGAAGCAGATTACTGCATGGATATGGCAAGAAAAATCGGAGTGGTTACCGGCAATCTGGATCCTGAAATTCATCTTTCGGAAATTGAAAAAAGAAAATCCCTTGAATTTAGAAACCGTTCTGCCGCAGGGAAAAAATATCTGATCGGGGTTCATTCTACACACGGCGGTTCCTCGGCTAATTGGAAGCCGGCTAATTATAAAAAACTGATTGCAATGCTGCTTGAACAAAAAAATTTACAGGTTGTTGTGACGGATATTAATATACCGGATGAAATCAAAAATATTGAGGGAGTAATTTATCCCGAAATAAATTCTCTTAGAGATTTGATTATTTATATCCTTGCTTTAGATTTATTTGTTTCATCTAGTACCGGTCCGATGCATATTGCGGCTGCGTTGAAAGTGAAAACTATTTCACTCTTTTGCACACTTACAGCTTGTTCCCCCAAATTATGGGGACCTTTAGGAAACGAAGCTCATATAATTTTGCCTGAAGAAAATTATTGCACACACGTATGCAAAGGAGATCCGAAAAACTGCTGGTTCGAAGGTCCTGGCGGTATAACTGTTGTAACCGTTTTTAACAAAATTATGGAAATACTAAAATAGAAGGCAGGTCAGATCTGCGTTTATCCCTTAAATCTGCGTAACATGCCTCGCTGCCTTGTCGGCAGACAGGCCGGCAGGCGGGTCTGCGTTCTATTCTTGTTAAAATCACTTAAATGAAAAAAATATTAATTGCCTCCAACAGCTTTAAAGGATGCGCCGATTCGGTTTCAATCTCGAATTACTTTAAAAAAAATTTAGCTGATCTGAAGTATTATGAGATTATCATTAAACCTGTTTCTGATGGCGGCGACGGTTTCCTAAATGTCTGCAGAGCAAATTTGGATTTAAAAGATATAGATTATTTAATAGCTACTCCATTTGATGAATCTGCATTCAGATGCAGCATAGGTTATGATGAAAAAAATAAAACTATTTATATCGAATCAGCAAAAGTGCTCGGTTTAAATCTTATCCCTGACGAAAAAAAGAACCCTGCGCTGTTAAGCTCAAAAGGGCTGGGAGATCTGCTGAAAAATATTTCTGCAGATATTGAAAACAAAAAAATTAAAGCCGATAAAGTAATTATCGGAGTAGGCGGAACCGGCACAAATGATCTGGGCTTAGGTGCGGCTTCAAGGTTCGGTTTAAAATTGTCGGATTCTTCCGGTAAAGAATGTGATGTAATTCCGTACAATTATTCAACTGTTATAAATCTTGAGTGGAATAAAAAAAGTCTTCCCTTTGAAATATACTGCATAATAGATGTAGAAAATCCTTTGGTTGGTGACAACGGTGCTTCAAAGACTTTTGCTAGGCAAAAAGGAGCTTCAGATGACGATATTGAAATTATGGAAAAAGGTTTTATTAACCTGGTAAACATTTTTTCGGAAAAAGGATTAATCAAAAAAGATAATTTTTTGCCGGGAGCGGGAGGCGGTTTGGCAGCCGGGTTATCAATCTTTTTTAATGCAAAAATTGTAACTGCAGAAGATTTCATAATGAAGAATCTGAGAATCGAAAAATTAAAAAAAAAGATTAATTATCTGATAACCGGCGAGGGATCATTTGATTCTCAAAGCATGATGAAAAAGGGGACCTGGATTCTCATCCGGAATTTTCAGAACTCGGTCGAAAAGATATTTTTGTGCTGCGGAATAATTGAACAAGGGATTAAATCCAAATTGAATCCTTCCATAATCCCGGTTGAACTTTCTGAATTCTTTAACAGTGAAGAAGAATCCTTAATGAATATTGAAAAAGGAATAAAATCAGCCTGTAATCAAATAAAGAATATTCTTCACATCGTTTAAGCTAAAGAATTTATAATTTTAACCTTCATCATTTTTTATTAACTTATTATATTTAATTAAATAATTTCAACCTGCCTTTATTAAAAAAAACAATGGAGATTCTGATGAGCGATAATTTTGAAAAATTAGAGAAGCTTCAGGTTCCGGCTTTAGATGAAATCCTAGGATTCCCTTTTAAAGTTCTTAAAGACGGATTTGTACGAGTAATTGATTATCTCGGCACTGATGAATCTATCGTTCAAGCCGCACGAGTATCATACGGAAAGGGGACAAAGAAAATCCGCGAAGATGAAGCGCTTATCCGATACCTTCTGCGCCACCAGCATACAACTCCATTTGAAATGTGCGAAATTAAGCTGCATGTTCGTGTTCCTATGGACTGCTGGCGCCAATGGATCCGTCACCGCACTGCAAATATAAATGAGTACTCCACACGCTACTCCATCGCGATTGACTCAGCCGAAAGCACAAAGCCGGATGAATGGAGATCCCAGTCAATAACAAACAGGCAGGGAAGCGCCGGATTTTTAGATTCTTCCATCGGCGAAAACCTGACCAAAGAAGAAGCTGAACTTCATGAAATGACAAGAAAAATTTATAATAAAAGAATTGAAGCCGGAGTGGCCCGCGAACAGGCAAGAAAGGATTTAACTCTTTCAACTTATACCGAAGCATACTGGAAAATCGATCTCCATAACCTTCTGCATTTCCTTGCATTAAGAATGGAAACAAATGCCCAGCTTGAGATTAGAAAATATGCTGAAACTATCTGCAATGAAATTGTTAAAAGATGGGTCCCCGTTACATGGCAGGCTTTCTGGGACTATATGATCAACTCAACGACTTTTTCCGGTCTGGAGATAAAAATAATTACCGCAATGCTTAGGGGAGAAAAAGATCTGGTTGACGGATTCGGAAAACAGTTCGGCTGGCTGAAAGAAGACGGAACAAAAAAAACCATGAACAGGGAGCTGTTTGAGTTCGAGGAAAAACTTGCAAAACTGAATATCGAATCTCCCTGGAAGTCGGAAACTCTCATAGCAAATCCGTCAAGGCTTAACCTTGCCGAGACAGGTAATGCTTAAAATAATCATTGCTGCGGTAGCTCAAAACGGAGTTATAGGAAGGTCTACAGGTGAAATGCCGTGGCATTCCAAAGAAGAGTTCCAGCATTTTAAAAATACAACCTTAGGTTTTCCCGTAATTATGGGAAGAAAAACTTTTGAGTCTCTCGGG
>CAYSGP010000462.1:0-3083 GCA_964430095.1 uncultured Ignavibacteriaceae bacterium | reverse complement strand
TTAGGTGAGCTGTCTCTTGACGGAAAACTTAGGTCAATAAAAGGTGCTCTGCCAATTTCAGTGGAAGCAAAAAGGAAAGGTTTTAAAAGGATTATTTTACCTGTGGATTCTGCTAAGGAAGCTTCAATTGTTGATGACATTGAAGTCTTCGGAATGGAAAGCCTGGAAGATGTTGTAAATTATCTGAATGGAGATATACACCCGGAAAGAGTTTTAACGGACAGAGAGGAGCTGTTTTCCCAGGTGAATGTTTATCATTTGGATTTCTCAGATGTAAAGGGACAGGAAAATGTTAAAAGAGCCTTGGAAGTAGCGGCTGCCGGTGCACATAATATTTTAATGATTGGACCTCCGGGATCAGGCAAAACAATGCTGGCTAAAAGACTTCCTACAATTCTGCCTCCGATGACTTTTGAAGAGGCGCTTGAGACTACAAAGATTCATTCGGTTGCTGGTATTCTTCCTAAAGATAAAGCACTGGTTACCGAAAGGCCTTTTCGAAATCCTCATCATACAGTTTCCGATGCAGCTTTGGTAGGCGGGGGTTCTTTCCCAAGGCCCGGTGAAGTTTCCTTTGCCAATCATGGGGTCTTGTTTTTAGATGAGCTTCCTGAATTCAAAAAAAATGTACTGGAGGTGCTGCGCCAGCCGCTCGAAGATTCAAAAGTAACCGTAAGTAGGTCGAAATTAACGCTGGAATTTCCGGCAAATTTTATGCTTGCAAGTGCAATGAATCCCTGTCCATGCGGTTATTTTACCGACCCGAATAAAGAATGCACCTGCGCTCCTCCTCAAATACAAAAATACATGGCGAAAATTTCCGGACCTTTACTCGATAGAATTGATATTCATATAGAGGTTCCTGCAGTAAAATATAAAGAGCTTTCAGCAGAGACAAAAAGCGAATCTTCTTCGGTTATTAGAGATAGGGTGATTACGGCACGCAAAATACAGTTGAAAAGATTTACCGGATTAAAACATATTTATAATAATGGAGATATGGGATCTAAAGAAGTACGTCAATTCTGCGCACTCGATTCTGCCGGCGCAGAGCTTTTGAAAATGGCTATGACCAAATTAGGGCTTTCCGCAAGAGCTTATGATAGAATACTAAAGGTCAGCAGAACAATTGCCGACCTTGATTCTTCAGATAGGATACTTCCTCAGCATATTAGTGAAGCAATTCAGTATCGCAGCCTGGATAGAGAATTGTGGAACCATTAGAGTTTTTTATCCTTTAAGGCCTCTCAGACTCCTTAATACTATATATTTTTTAATTTTATACATCCAATTTTAGTTTGCATTTTTAACAGATTCAGGATATATTTGTTGCTCGTTTGTAATTTTAGGGCGGACGCCGGAGTTGGAGAGCCGGGGCGGACTGTAAATCCGTTGGCTGACGCCTTTGGGGGTTCGAATCCCTCGCCGCCCACGGAAACTATAAATGTAAATATATGCTAAGGGAATTAATTTAAATAATAAATCTTACTTCCCTTATTTTTTTGTTCAGTCGAATCTATTCTGCAAAATAAAAATTGTTCTTATAAAAAATGTTGAACGGGAACAGCTGAATTCAAAAGCTTTCCCGGTAATTGAATATTGAAAATCCAGCTGACAAAATACTTAATTTTCTTTTTTGAGTTGTGTTAGACGCAAAGATTTTTTTGTAAAACGCGGGAGTAACTCAGTTGGCTAGAGTCACAGCCTTCCAAGCTGTTGGTCGCGGGTTCGAGTCCCGTCTCCCGCTCTTGAAATAAGACGAGAAATTATAAACAGATAAACCAACGGCTGACGTAGCTCAGTTGGTAGAGCACATCCTTGGTAAGGATGAGGTCACCGGTTCAATCCCGGTCGTCAGCTCAAGAATTTGAAACCGGCGACAAACCGAATATAAAAATTAAAATTAAAATTTATGAGAGAAATAATAACTTTAGAATGCACTGAGTGTAAAAGAAGAAATTACACTACTACAAAAAACAAAAGAACTCATTCCGGAAGAGTAGAGTATAAAAAATACTGCCGCTGGGATAAAAAGCATACTGTTCATAAGGAAACAAAATAGTTTAATACGTCAGTAGCTCAATTGGCTAGAGCAGCGGTCTCCAAAACCGCAGGTTGGGGGTTCGAGTCCCTCCTGACGTGCGGATAAAATGGGTTAAGCATTATGAAAGAAAAAATTATTGCCTTCTTCGACGATGTAATCAAAGAGATGAAAAAGGTTACTTGGCCGACTAAAGAAGAACTTAAAGAATCAACGACTATAGTAATAGTTGTTTGTCTGATTATCGCAGCATTCACTTATGTAGTTGATATGGCTGTCACAAAAATATTTCAAGGAATTTTTTAAGCGTGATTATGGACGCCAGATGGTATGTGGTTCGTACTTTCTCAGGACATGAGAATAAGGTAAAATCACTTCTCGAATCGGAATTATCCGACAATGAAAATCTCCGGATCAAAATTAAGGATATTCTTGTCCCTACGGAAAAAGTATTCGAAGTAAAAGATGGGAAAAAGAAAAGTAAAACAAAAAACTTTTTCCCGGGTTACCTGCTTGTCCAGGCAGATCTAGATAATCAGGTTAAAGAATTTATCCTCAACACTCCGTCTGTAATGGGATTTCTGGGTACAAAGAATAATCCCAATCCGTTGCAGCCTGAAGAAGTAAAAAGAATAGTTGGACGCATTACTCAGGATGAAACCAGCGAAAGAATGGAAACTATTTTTAGATCAGGTGATGTAGTGAAAATAATTGACGGGCCGTTTAATAACTTCAGCGGCACTGTTCAGGAAGTCAATGAAGAAAAAATGAAAATAAAAGTTATGGTTTCAATCTTCGGAAGAAAAACTCCGGTGGAGATTGATTTCGTTCAAGCTGAATTAGAAAGATAATATAGTATTTAATATTAACAGGAAACTTTATGGCAAAGAAAGTAGCAGGTTTTATTAAGCTCCAGATTCCCGCCGGCAAAGCAAATCCTTCTCCGCCTGTAGGCCCGGCATTGGGACAAAAAGGAGTTAATATAATGGAATTCTGCAAGCAGTTTAATGCGAAGACACAAGATAAAGAAGGATTGATTATT
>CAYSGP010000461.1:0-4058 GCA_964430095.1 uncultured Ignavibacteriaceae bacterium | reverse complement strand
AAAACTTCCCGCATGAAGTCCCAGTACCCGTTCTGTTTCCTGACCAGCAATTTATTCATCTCATCATTGAAATTTGTAAAAACATTATTTCTGCTCAATTCATTCATCGATTTTCTCATATCATTTCCGGCATATTCATAGTAGTAATAAATCTTTCCGTCTTTCAGATACATATTGGCATTCTAGAAACCTTCTTTGTTGGTTTCGGATTCCAGTTCAGTCGGGAAATTTTTACAAAGTTCTTTTAATTTTCCTTCTTTTCCCGGGATGACTTCTGCAGTTATAGCAATCCGCTGAGCGGAGGAAGATTCTTTTGCCTTTTTATCAAGACAAATCAGCTGCTGCATTTCAGTCCACCATTCGCCTTCTTTCCTGCTCGGCAGCGGCTCCTGCATCGGGTCGGTGAGTTTCCACCAGTCTCTTGTAACAGTGTCGGCAATTGCTTTCATATCGGCATCATAATCATTTCCGACATATTCATAATAAGAGAAGAGAATCCCGTTAAGAAGAAAAATAGAATAGTTCCTGATATTTGATTTTCTTATTCTATCCAGAACACCTGGAAATGTATGCCTATGAAGAATTATATATCTTTCTTCATATTCCGGTTTTACTTTTATCAGGCTGCCGACACGCTTTGATATTTTTTCCGCTTCTTGATTTGCAGTGTAAGAATTTTTTTCAGCACTAATCATGAGGGCAAAAATTATAAAAATAAAAATGATTGCACTTTTTTTTTGAATCTGCAGCATTCATTCACCCTTTATTTTATTAATTTATATAAAGAATATGATTGTCCTTTAATCTCCAAAGTATATTTGTCACTGTTAATTTTTATCATGGATTCAGTTCCTGATATCAGCTTGAATTCTTTGGCATTAATATTTAGCGAAAACTCCGCGATTTCATCTCTTGCCGCCGGATTAAAAACGGCCAAAATAATTTCATCTTTTAAAGCTCTGGCAAAAATAAACGGATATGTATTCTCTTTAGCGTATACAGGAACAAATTCTGCGTAAGCAGTTAGTGCAGGTTCTTTTTTCTTTATTTGAATGAGCTTCCTGATTCTATTCAAAAGGGAGGCGGGATCTTTTTCCTGAACTTCTACATTAGGTGCATTAAAAGCAGTATCGACAGGAAGGTAAAGTTTTTCACGCTCTGCAGTTGAAAACCCTAAATTCTTATTATTGCTCCACTGCATTGGTGTGCGTGCCCCGTTGCGCGGCTTGTAAGCTCCTTCAACCTGCGGCCAGTCATTACCCAGCTGCGGTATTCCGATTTCATTTCCGTAATATATAAAAGGGATTCCCGGCATTGCCAAGGAAAATGCAAAAATCATTTCCAATTCATCGTCGGTGCGGTTAATATTTAACCTGGATAGATCATGATTTCCAAGCGGAAGAAGAATATATCCTTTTCCTTTTGTCTTATTATATTGATCGAGATATTGTACGAGGAACTCAGTTATGCTTCCTTTTCCTTCTTTATCGAAAAAACTATGTCCTTCGGAATACCCGTTTAATATCCGCCAGCTCTCTTTCTGCAGAAGATCGTTGTACCCCTGGAACCAATGATAAAAGTCGGCATGAAATCCGCCGCCGAGGAGAGCAGATTCCGGGTGGGACCATTCCGCCACCATAAATGAACCGGGATATTCATTATCCATTATAGATCGTATTTCATTCCAGAATTTTTTAGTTCCTTCATCTTTTGTATAAAAGAATTGATCATTCCCCGTAATATTTGCATTCTTGACTAATGCACCCGCCATATCTGCCCTGAAGCCGTCGGCACCCATATCCATCCAGAACCGCAGCATCTTTTTTAATTCCTTCTGTAATTCTAATACATCGGGATGATCAATGGGAAGCATCCAATCTTCCTCAGGTTTTGCAAAGCCGAAATTTAACGCAGGCTGACTCCAATAAAAATTGCGCATAAACTGCCCGTTCCGCCTGCTGTATCCCTTTATGAAAGCATCCCTATATGCTTCGGGAGGATTTAACCATGTGTTGTTTGTCCAGATATACCAGTTTGAATACTTATTTTTTTCCTGTTTGGCAGATTCTTTAAACCAGGGATGCTCAATGCTCGTATAGCTGATAACATAATCGAATAAGATTTTTAATCCTTTTTTTTCAGATTCATCAAATAAACTTTTTGCATCCGCATTTGTACCGTATCGTGGTGCTACTTTATAAAAATCAGATACATCATAACCTGCATCATTGAAAGGGGATTCAAAAAACGGATTAATCCAGATCCCATCTGCTCCTAGGCTTTTAATGTAGTCCAGCTTTTGTGTAATTCCGTTTAAATCCCCGATTCCATCGCCGTTTGTATCATAAAAACTTTGGGGATAAATCTGGTAGAACACAGCATTATTCAGCCAGGAGGGGCCTTCGGGGATAGAATATTTACCCGTGATTACACCTGAATCAATGGAAATTATTTGCTGTGAAAATAATTCTATTTTAAAAAAAATATTTAGAGCTGACAAAATTATGATGAACAAAATCAAAAAGCTTTTTTTCATTTTTTTTAGATAAGATGAAAAAGCCCAAATCCCGAGGTTTGGGCTTTAGTGTTTAATAATTATTTAATAAGGATCATCTTTTTTGTTTCTGAAAAATTTGCAGTGCTGATTTTATAAAAATAAACACCCGCGGTCAAATCCTTAGCATTAAAATCTACTTCATATACACCGATATTCTTGTATTCATTAACCGGAGCAGCAACTTCTTCTCCCATAATGTTATAAACTTTTAATGTAACTAACCCTGATTCATTAATAGAGAAACGGATCTTTGTACTTGGATTAAAAGGATTTGGATAGTTCTGAGATAAATTATATTTACCAGGTATTATTTTTTCTACATTGCGAACACCGACCAGGGGAGACGAAACACTTTCCCATGAAGTACCAAGTCTTATTTCATCAACAATTATATTCATTCCAGTGAGTTCACCGCCATAATGGACTGCAATTCTGTTAAACCCGTTATTTAATCCATCATAATCACTATGCGTATCGGCATTTGCAGTATCCGGCTCACCGCCGGAAGGATCAGGACTTATCCACATATGAAGTCTTTCAGTTAATGTATCACCCGACATTTGTATTCTCGCGACGAGCCAAACCGGACCACTATCCCAAGTAGTCTCCGATTTTTCTCCAGGATTTTGAGCATTTCCGGTACCGAAAGAATAAACAAAATCTCCCCATCCTTTACCGAGCAGCGGACCTTCGCTTGTGCTGTCATACAATCCTACACCAGCCCAGGATTGATTGGTAGAATAATCAAGTAATTCCATCAAAGCACTGACCCAGTAAACTTTTCCTGCTTCATCAGTCCATACTTGATCTAAATAACGACCCCAGCGGTTTGTTGTCCATGCACCGGTTGTAATGGAAGCAGCATGTGTTGATGTATAAGGAACATTCGGATAAGTGAGGAAACTGTAATGGAAAACAGTATCAAGCACTGTCAATGAAGTTGTCCCCTCACCGAATGAATCCCAAGAGCCGGACCAGCCTCCTCCGGTTTCTCCAGCAAGTGTATCCAAAACCGTTTCTACCGGGTAATCAAATGATTCGACAATCCCTGTTTGAGCTTTAGAGCTAAATACCCACAAACAAGCTGCGAAAACAAAAAGTAAAAAAGTCTTCATATCATTCTCCTTGTTGATTGATCGTTTATACCTATTATTAAAATTGGTTCTTCTAAGAAGTTTTATGAAATATTTTTGTTTTCCCTTTGAATTCCGAGAACTTAAAAATCTTTTTCTTCACCTCCTGAGAATTATTTTTTATTTATATTATTTTAATAATATCATACTTTTAACATCCGAGAATTTTTCAGTTACAAGCTTGTAAAAATAAATGCCGCTTGAAAAGTTTTCGGCATTGAATGATATTTCATGTTTCCCGCGTGATTTCAACTCACTATTCATCAAGGTTATCAGCTCACTGCCAATGATGTCATAAATTTTCAATGTCACATTCCCCGGTTCCGGAAGATAAAAAGAAATAACTGTGCTGGGATTAAATGGATTTG
>CAYSGP010000460.1:0-6655 GCA_964430095.1 uncultured Ignavibacteriaceae bacterium | reverse complement strand
TTTCCTGAATCTCTGACCGGCTGCGGCATAATCATTTTTTCCGGCTTTAATTATTTTATGATTAAGAAGCCAAGCCTGATTTGGAGCATCCCGCACAATATTCGAAGCCAATAAATGCCCGTTTACATAAACCGACTGGTTCTCCATAATGCTTTTAGTAAAAAGATTCACCGAAGCTTCAACCATAATTTCAGGCAGTTCGAATGTACCGCGGACTACAATAAGAGAATCGGTGTAAACCTGCCAGTCACTGCTTTGAGTTGTAAATGCCTTGTCCCAGCTTGAATCATCAAATCCGGCGGCAACCTCAGGGCGATTACTTAAATTCCCGACAGGAAATTCTTTAAGGTTTTTAATCTTTGTCGTTTTTATAGTTTCAAAAAATCTGTCTGCTTCATGACTGGAAGGATCGCCGCTGCCGACTCCAATAATTTTTCCCGGACCTTCAATTGAGAAATTAATCTCATTGGAAGCATTGGGAACCATTAAACCGCTGCCGTCATTTATCTGTACGGTTATAACAGAAACATCCTGTCCGTCGGCATTAATACTATTTCTGTCAGATATTAATTCTACCGATTCTTCTTTGCCGGCAGTTTTCACTTCTGTTGAAATAATTTCTTTATCTTCTTTAAAACCTTTTGCTGTTAAAGTTCCCGGTTCATATTGAACTTCCCATTCGCTGTATTCATTAAGCGCTAAACTTTTTCTCCCGAAACTCTTTCCATTTAGAAGCAATTCAATTTCATCGCAATTGCTGAATACAGTTACTTTAATTTTCTTCCCTTCGTTTCCTTGGTTCCAATGAGGAAGAATATGCAGCACCGGTTCTTTTCCCCACCATGATTTAAGGTAATAGAAAATGTCTTTAGGAAAACCGCATAAATCAACCATTCCGGATTGATTTATAACAGCCGGCCATACATAAGGATTTGATTCACCCCGGTAATCGAAGCCGGTCCAATAGAATAATCCTGCTAAAAACGGACGCTGTTCGTAAAATTTCCAGCTTCGTTCGGTTATCATTCTTCCATCTGCAAAATTAGTCGGCTCCATATGAGCTAGTTCTTTTTTAGTGATATAAACGCCGCGTGACTGCTTGATATTGCTTTCTTCGGTGCCGACTGCAGGCTGCCAGGGAAATTTTGAATGATGTTCATCTATATTGCCTTGTGCTAAATAATTATAGCCCATAATCCCTATTGCTGTTCCGATCCCATCATCCCAACCGCCGCTGCTGGCTGCAGTAAATGCACGCGATGAATCGAGACGCTGTGCAAATGTTTCCATAGATTTTGTAATACGTGCTCCGGTGATATTGCCTTCAATAGCCCATTCTTCATTGCCTAGTGACCAAAGAATAACGGACGGATGGTTTCTGTCTCTTTTAATAAGCCTTTCGAGGCAATCGTAATGCTCTTCATTGATTCCCATCAGGCGGTTCTCATCAAGAACAAGCATACCAAGCCTGTCGCATGCATCTAAAAGCTCAGGAGCCGGGGGATTATGCGAAGTTCTAACCGCATTGCTTCCCATCTCCTTTAATCTTTTTATTCTGAACTCCTGCAAAGCATCCGGTACAGCAGTTCCAACTCCGGCATGGTCCTGATGAACATTTGTTCCAAGTAATTTTACATTCTTGTCATTAAGAAAAAATCCATTATCAGGATCAAACTTTACTGTTCTGATTCCGAATGTCGTTTCATAAGCATCAACAATTTTTTCATTTGAGCGGACTATAGTTTTTAATTTATGGAGATAAGGAATTTCAACAGACCATAATTTAGGATTCTTAACATTGTATTCAGTATAAAATTCTTTTTGTTCTCCCGGATTAATAATTAATTTCTTGTTTGAACCTTGCGCGATAATTTTTCCTTCCGCATCAATAACCGATTCTTCAATATCAAATAGAGATTGTTCCTTTGATTCATTTACTACAGTTGTTCCGCAGGTAAGCACCGCCGAGTTATCTTTTAATTCCGTTGTAATAAATGTCCCGTAACGTGCAACATGAAGGGGTCTGGTTTTTGTAAGCCAGACATGCCTGTATATTCCGGCGCCCTCATAGTACCATCCTTCTTCCACTGAAGCATCAACACGGACTGCAATAACATTGTTGCTTCCGTAATGAAGATAATCCGTAATATCATAATTAAAGCTTGAATACCCGCTGTGTTCGGTCCCAAGATAAAATCCATTAATCCACACTATAGAATTGCGGTGAACTCCATCAAATTCAATAGAGATACGTCTGCCCAAATCAGCTTCAGGTATAAAAAATTTTTTGCGGTACCAGCCGATGCTGTTTTGCGGAAAGTTTCTCCCGATTGCTTTATAGCCATGGCTATGTCCGCCTGATGAATCGAAGGGAAGCTCAACGCACCAATCATGCGGCAGATTTAAGATCCTCCAGGCCCGGTCGTCAAAATTTTCAGCTGCGGCGCCGTCTCCATAGCCGGCTTTTGCATAGTAAGAGAAATATCCGCTTCCGTTATCAAAATCATGAGACGTTTCATAAGAATGTCCAAGGGCAAAGCGCCATCCGGAATCCATAAGTAGGTGTTCTCTTGCAGTATTATTTTCATTTAACGATTGATTAAAAGAACCTGCTGCAAAGGAAAAAAATAAAATGAAAAGGATCCATTTTTTCATTGAAAATCCTAAAAAATGATTGACAATATTAAAAATAGCAATGGAAAGTTAAATAATGTAAAAGAAATACTTTTAATTTCCTATATTCAATTTGCTTTTCATAATAGGCGATTCAAGTAGAAATGATCTTACTGCTATGGTTGCTATAATTATTATACCCCCTGCTATTGCCATTATGGATGGAATTTCACCGTAACCGAAAAAAACCCAGATAGGATTCAGCACCGGTTCAATCATTCCGATAATTGAAGCCTCAATAGCATAAACTCTTTTTAATCCGTAGCTGAAGATTGCATAAGCCAGGCCGATTTGAAAGATACCGAGGTATGATACCATTACAAGATCATTCAGCTTTAAAACATTTATAGAAAACAGAGACGGAATACAAATTAATGCAATAAAAATATTTCCGTAAAAAATCGAGCTGAACTGGTATTCGCTTTTATTTTTTCTCATTCCAAGGAAGAATGCAGCAAAAGCTACTCCCGATAAAAGGGCGGCAAGATTTCCTTCCAGATGTCCGGGCGATAATTCTCCCATGAAAAATAGAATCATTCCCAAGAAGCAGATGATAATTGTAATTACATTTATTTTTTCATACTTCGTTTTGTTGATGATTGGTTCAAAAATCAATACATAAATAGGAGCAGTATATTGAAGGAAAATTGCATTGGCTGCAGTTGTTAGTTTTGTAGCAAGAACGAAAAAAATTAATACAACTACATAGAAGAATGCATTTAGAATCGCGAATCCGTTTGCATAAACAACAAGTTTTCTAAAAAGAATTAAGAAGACGAGAGCGGCAATTGAAGAACGGAATACAGAAAGCTGGTATGCATTTAAAGAAATGAGCTTAATAAAGACACCGCCGCTGCTCCATAAAACGGCTGCTGCTAAAACTGCGATTAAACCTTTTTGATGTTCCGGCAAATGTTTCATTAGTTCGGTAACCTTCAAGGTTAGGGAAGGTGTAATGAGCAGGGCAACCCTTGAAGGTTTAGTTCCTATTTATTAGAATTTTACTGCGTAATTTAGTACTAAATGATGTAATTGTTAAATTGCTGTATTGCTAAATTGCTGTATTGCTAAATTGCTGTATTGCTATATTGTTAGAAATAGCAATTAGACAATAAAACAATAAAACAATACAGCAATAAGATTATGAGCTCAGCTTATAAATTCGTCGACCACACAGCAGATATTGCCGTGGATATAGAAGCAGACAGCATGGAAGAGCTTTTTATGGTTTCGGCGCAAGCCTGGAAAGAGACTATATTTGAAAATATTATCATTGAGGAAAAAGAAGAAAAAAAAATTAAGATTGCTGAAAATGATCCTGAATTGCTGCTAGTGAAATTTCTTGATGAACTGAATTTTTTATTTCAAACAAAAAAATGGATCTGCAGTTTTGTAAAAGAGATTTCTTTTCAAAAAAATAATGCATGGAGCTTATCCGCTCTCCTTTCCGGTGAAAAATTTAATAAAGACAAACATCCGGTCGGTCTTGAAATAAAAGCAGTTACATTCCATCAGATGGAAATAAGAAATATAAACGGGAGATATACAACGAGAATTGTGTTCGATATATAAAAGATGCATGGATGCATGAGAGCATGGATGCATGAATGAATGATTAAAAAGCTTAAAAGATTACAAGATTGAAAGATTATTACAGCATACAATATATCTCATTGCACACGATTCATGCAATTATGCATTCATGCACACATGCAGTCAACCATTAAAGTAGTTTATTCATCTGTCGGGAGCTAAGCTATGCACGTCGGCGGAATCGAATTAAATCAGATCAGGGAGAATCTCTGGGAAATACCTGCGTCAGGCGGAATGAAAGTACCGGGCAGGATTTATATATCACGGAAGATGATTGAAAAAAGTTCAAAAGAAGATGAAGCTTTTAAGCAGGTGATAAATGTGGCTCATCTTCCCGGAATAGAAAAATACAGCCTTGCAATGCCGGACATACACTGGGGATATGGATTCCCGATCGGAGGAGTTGCTGCAACAAATCTTGAAGAAGGAGTAATTTCTCCTGGAGGCGTTGGTTATGATATAAACTGCGGGGTACGGCTTGCAGTAACCTCACTTGAATATGATCTTGTAAAAGATAAAATTGAAAAGCTCGTTGCAAGTCTTTTTGAAAATATTCCCACCGGTGTCGGATCAAAAGGTGCTATAAAAAAACTTTCAAGTAAAGAAATGACAAAAGTTCTGGAAAAAGGTTCAAAGTGGGCAATTGAAAATGATCTTGGAAATCCTTCCGATATCGATTTTACTGAAGAAAACGGAACATTAAAAAATGCGGATGCCGGTACTGTAAGTCCCAGGGCAATTGAACGGGGCATTGACCAGGTTGGTACATTAGGATCTGGCAATCATTTCTGTGAGATCGATGTAGTTGAGGAAATTTATGATGAAAAAACTGCTGGGGTATTCGGATTATTTAAAGGACAAATTACAGTTCTAATTCATACAGGCTCCCGCGGTTTAGGTTACCAGGTTTGTGATGATTATCTGAAAACTCTGATGAAAGTAAGCTCTTCCTACGGTTTTTCATTGCCCGACCGGCAGCTCGCATGCGCACCCATAAATTCAAAAGAGGGGCAGGAATATTTATCGGCAATGAAATGCGCTGCAAATTTTGCATGGAATAACAGGCAGGTAATCATGCATCTCGCAAAGAAAAGTTTTAAAGATACATTCAGCATGACTGAAAGCGAATTAGGATTCCGGCTAATCTATGATGTATGCCATAATATTGCAAAGATCGAAGAGCATAATATTAATGGAAAGAAAAAAAATGTTTGTGTTCACAGGAAAGGTGCAACCAGAGCATTTCCGCCGGGAAGTAGTTTAATTCCGGTAAAGTATAAAGAAGTTGGACAGCCCGTTTTAATTCCCGGTGATATGGGAAGATATTCTTATGTTTTAGCAGGAACAGAAAAATCATTGGAGGAAACATTCGGAAGCTCATGCCATGGTGCAGGAAGAAATTTCAGCCGCAAAAGAGCAATGAAGGAAGCAAAAGGGCGAAATCTTATTGATGAGCTTTTTAAGAAAGGGATTTTTATCCAGGCAAAAGGCTTTAGAACAATTGCGGAAGAAATGCCCGATGCTTATAAAGATGTTTCCGAGGTTGTGGAAGTAATGCACAAGGAAGGAATTTCCAAAAAGGTAGCTAAGCTTAAGCCTATTGGTGTGATAAAAGGTTAAAGTTGGAAAATGGTAAATGGAAAATGGTAAATGGAAGATGGAAAGTGAATGAAGTAATGTGAATGAGGGTTGATGTAAGATTAATGATCTAAAATGGATGCTGGATATAAACCAGAAAATTTAGATTGTTAATATGAAATGGTGAATATTTAAGAAAGAACTTCACTTAATATTATTTTGAAAAAAACTCTTGCCTTGGTTATAGGGATAAATCGTTCCTCTTTATATTAGTTTTTGATTTACAACAAATGAAAGGAAATTAAACTATAATTTTTTTTTCCTTACTGAATTATTTCACAGAAAAAATACTATCTTTTAGTACTTTAACAAAGATCTTCCTACTAATGCTTACAAAACAGATAATATCATTGTTTATGCTCTTTCTTATAGTAACTCATGGGATATATCATATTTTTATTTTCAAAACCTTGCAGTCCCTATATAAAAATGAAATATCGGAAAGAATAAGTGAAGGACCTGATGAAGAAGAATTAGTAATTTTTAATTACAGTATAAAAACAGGTTTGCCTGATGCTGATTGGATTGAAGAACATGAATTCCGGTACAAGATGCATATGTATGATGTTGTAAAAAAAGAAATCAGAAATGATTCGGTTTATCTATACTGTATTATGGATGAAAAAGAGTCTGCTTTATTTGCTTGCGAGCCTGATGTTTATCCTCTGGGCGGGCCAGCCGGTCCAAACCCAATCTACCCCCGAGATACCCATGAAAAAAAGAACCTGCGGCGACCTGTGGCCGGTGGAGC
>CAYSGP010000459.1:0-3547 GCA_964430095.1 uncultured Ignavibacteriaceae bacterium | reverse complement strand
GGATGAAAAAGCCTGAGGTTAAAAATCTTAATATTGATAAAAAACTTATTCAGGATGCTGATGAGAAATCAAAAACAATGATTGGTGTAGGAAAAAATTATAGACCTTTTTTAGATTATCTTTTATACAATGCGCGAGAATCCGGTTATTCCGATATAGTTCTTGTTGTTAGTCAGAATGACAGCTCAATAAAACAATATTATGGAGTGGAAGAAAGAAATAATGAATTTAACGGCTTGAAAATTTCTTATGCACTTCAATTAATACCGGAAGGAAGATCTAAACCTTTAGGAACTGCAGACGCACTTTTATGCGGGCTAAAATCGAAACCGGAATGGAGCGGACATAAATTTACTGTCTGCAACGGCGATAATCTTTATTCACAAAAAGCATTGACAATCATGCTGGACTCACCATTTGAGAATGCTTTAATTGATTATGATCGTTCGGCGCTGGAATTCGAATTATCAAGAATCGAGAGATTTGCTGTTACGATAAAAGATGAGGAAGGATTTCTTATAGATATAATTGAAAAGCCATCGGCTGAGATAATAAATAATGCAAAAGATCAAAAAGGTTTTATCGGGGTGAGCATGAATATATTTTCTTTGAGTTATGATTCTATTTTACCGGTACTTGAAAGAGTTCCGCTTCATCCTGTAAGACAAGAAAAAGAATTACCGGAAGCGGTAAAGATTATAGCTAATGAAAATAAAAGAAGTGTTTATGCATACCCGCTGGCCGAACATGTACCTGATCTTACCAGTAAACATGATATAGTGCATGTAAAAAAATACTTGGAAAAATATTATAATAATTACTAATAAATTCAAAGTGAAATAATCATAGATGTGAAAAACCTATTTGATTATTTTTGGACGAACTAATAAGGTTAATGAAAAAATTAGAGGGGATATCATGAAGTTTTCTTAGATGAAATGCCTTTCTCCCATTATTATTTTTTATGCTCTATAAGTAAGAACTTTTAAAGTAATTAAAAAATCAAAGTAGAATAGGTTATCGATTTTATACTGCTCAGCGGTTCCCCTTTAATGAAGATATCGTACATTTCTCTTCCGTCCTGAAAATCCCTCTGAATGTTCCGGCGAATAAGTAATCATCCGGGGAAATTGTAATTGTGCCAACCGATTTATTAGTTAAACCGGAATCAACCGGCGTCCAATCATTACCGCCGTTAGTTGATCGGTATACTCCACCCCGCCATATACCGGAAAAAATATGTCCGTCTTTATTCATTGCCAGAGATAGAATTTCCGTATTGAACATTCCCGTGTTTGATCTTGTCCAGCTTTCTCCGTTATCTGTAGTGCGGAAAAATCCCCCTATATCAGCACCGGCCAATATTTCTCCATCTTTACCTGAAATTAGAGAATAAACCGGCCAGTTTCCTAAGCCGTTATTTTTTAAATTCCATGTCCTTCCGTTGTCATCAGAGCGGTAAACTCCTGTCCCGCCGGCAAAAACCGTATTTTGGGAAGTTACTAGTAAAGCAGAAAATATCTGGTTATTGAATTCGGAATTAATAGACCACCATTCATCGTAAGGAACTATTGAAGCATAAATACCGTTTCTTGTACCTGCAAAAATTTTCCCCTGGGTGTCTGCAGTCAATGAAGTTATACCGATATTCTGCAGACCGATATGTTCCCAGCTGCTGCCTGTATCTGAAGATTTATAAATTCCATTATTGGGTGTACCTGCTAAAATTGATCCGTCGGCATTCAAGTAAAAATCTGTAACTGTGCTGTTTGTCGAGTCCAGATTTATATGATTCCAACTCTCACCGATGGATTTAAATAATCCTTCATTTGTTCCCGCAAGGATGTATCCGCTATTTGCAAGAATTGAATAGATCATGCTTGAATCGAGTCCTCTGCTGGTCCAAATAATTTCAGGAGGAGAATCCTCGATAGGATCGGCTATTTTATCCGACGAGCAGCTCGCAAAAATTCCCAGACCCAGCATCAAGACGATTGAAAATATTTGATTAAAAAACCTATTCAATGACTTTTATAATAATGTCGTCATTAATTTAATTAAATCGCAGGCATTAATTTCTGATAGTGCTTGCTGGAAATTCAAAATATTTACTTGGTCAGTATAAAATCAATGATCTTTAAGTTTTTTTTTTACATAATAAATAATTGTTGAACAAAAAACCATGGTGATACACAGCATTCTTTCGTTCAATATAAAAAATAGAATTTCTTCTAAATTATGCTAACTGTATCAGCTAACATGTGAAACCTTCCTGATTTTATGAATTTAAATAGTATCAAGTGAAATTCAAACGTTTAACTAAGAAATATTTCATAATACACTTGACAAAAAATATTTTTTCATATACCTTTGTTAAAACGTTTAACTAAGGCTGAAATGGCAGTTACAATAAAAGATGTAGCAAAAAAAGCTGAGGTTTCTATTGCTACGGTTTCATTGGTAATTCACAATCACAGAAGAATCTCACCGGAAACGAAGGTAAAAGTCAACCGGATAATTAAGGAATTGAATTATCATCCTTCGCGTTCTGCGAGAGGCCTGGTTTCCCAAAAAACCGGGAACATCGGTTTTATATTGACCGAAAATCACTTTCTTAGGTCGGAACCATTCTATACAAGAATTTTTCTAGGTACTGAATTCCATGCAAGACAATATGAGTATTATATTCTGCTTACTACAATTTCTTCGAACTTCCAGGCGGGGGACCGGCTTCCGAGGTTTGTTTTGGAAAGAAATGTCGACGGTGTAATCGTTGCAGGGAAAGTACCTTCTGCTATTTTACAGGGCCTGGCAAAATACAATCTTCCCATTGCTTTTGTAGATTATTATCTTCAATCGGAAAATTACCCGGTAGTTCTGATTGATAATGTTTCGGGCGGAATCACTGCTGTCCAGCATTTAATCAATCTGAATCATAAGAAAATAGCTTTCATCGGTGGAGATATTGAACATCCGAGTATATGGGACAGGTTTCAGGGATATAAAAGCGCCATGGAGAAATGCAGAATTATGGTTGATCCTGATTTATGCGTAACCGATGCTGATTACCCCGACAGAGAAAACGGATATTCATCTGCAAAAAAGCTTCTGGAAAAATCCCCCGGTGTTACAGGTATATTTACATGCAACGATGCAATGGCAATCGGGGTAATGCAGTATTTAAAAGAAAAAGGATACCGTATCCCGGAAGATATTTCGATAATCGGTTTTGATGATGTAGAAGCGGATCTTTCACTCGATCCTTCTTTAACGACAATTAAAGTCCCCAAAATAGAATTGGGTATAGAAGCGATGCGGCTTATGTTGGATATGCTTCAAAACGCACATGCTACTCCGAAAAAAATCCTGGTACCGGTGGAATTGGTCGAAAGAAAATCAACCGGTCCGGCAAATGGTAAATATGTATAGTTGATTATGCAGGCATTAATTTTTAACGGCCCTAATAATATAAGTATTGCTGATCATTCTGTTTCATCCATCGGTGAGAACGAGCTTTTAATACAGGTTGGTGCATGCGGTATATGCG